>JAEEUS010000067.1 GCA_016290615.1 Lachnospiraceae bacterium
CGCATTTTTGATAGTCTTTGGCGCTGTGGGACTTTATCGCATAAAGACTGTCGGATATGATATAATAAGTACGTTGAAGCAGCCTTATTATCTGACCCAGGCCGATTATGAAAACTGGCCGGCAAAGGAGCATGAACTAATGCCGGGAAGGATAATATATATTCCCGAACAGGATGCTCTTATAGGCTATGACAAGTTTCCCGCATCACTGATGACGATCGATATTCAGATGAGAGGGGATGACTTTAAGGACGGCTTCAGATACAAGGATTATGATGCATGGCTTGAAAAAAGCGGTTCGAATGCTGAATGAATAATATTACCCGGAGGTATTAAAGATGTCCAGTCTGACAAAGCAAGACAAAATATATGTTGCAGGCCACAGAGGTCTTGTGGGATCTGCAATAGTCAGATCGCTCAAAAGGAGCGGTTACACAAACATAATTGGAAGGACGCATAAGGAACTCGATCTTACTGACCAGAAAGCGGTAAGAGATTTCTTTGAGGCGGAAAGACCCGATGTCGTTGTACTTGCGGCTGCAAAGGTTGGCGGTATAAATGCAAACCAGACGATGCCCGCCGAGTTTGCATACGAGAACATGCAGATCCAGTGCAATGTCATTAAGTGTTGTCATGACTACAAGGTCAAGAAGCTTCTGTTTCTGGGAAGCACATGCATCTATCCCAAGATGGCGCCTCAGCCGATACCGGAGGATGCTCTCCTTACAGGCCCCCTTGAGGTAACAAATGAAGCATATGCCATAGCAAAGATAGCCGGCATGGAAATGTGCAGATTCTTTAAGAAACAGTACGGCGATGACTTTATCAGCTGTATGCCGACAAATCTTTACGGTCCTTACGATAACTATGATCTTAGCAATTCTCATGTTCTTCCCGCAATGATCAGAAAGTTTCATGAGGCAAAGATAAACAACGCACCTTCTGTTGAACTTTGGGGAACAGGTTCACCCTTAAGAGAGTTCCTCTACTCTGACGATATGGCTGATGCGTGCGTATTCCTTCTTGAGAATTACAGTGGAGAAAGACATGTAAATATAGGTACCGGCAAGGAAGTAACGATAAAGCAGCTTGCCGAGCTTGTAAAGGAAACCGTGGGATTTAACGGTGATATAGTATGGAATTCGGATATGCCTGACGGAACACCCAGAAAGCTTGCGGATGTCAGCAAGCTTCATTCACTCGGATGGACTCACAAGGTAGAACTTGAAGAAGGCGTAAAACTGGCATATGACTGGTTTAAGGAAAACGTTGAGGATGCAAGACTTTAAGAGAGGCAGGGTATAAATCATGAAAGTATACGGAGTGATCATGGCAGGAGGCGGAGGCACCAGGTTCTGGCCTTTATCAAGAGCAGACAAGCCAAAGCAGTTTTTAAACCTTTCAGGAAAGAATGCAATGGTGGTGGAAGCAGCTCAAAGACTGGCAAAGGTTGCGGACAAAGAAGATATTTTTGTGGTTACTAACGTTAAGACGGCAGATGCGACTGTCGATCTTACAAAGGATATACTTAAGCCCGATCATATCCTGGGTGAGCCGGCTGCCCGCAATACAGCTGCATGCATAGGATATGCGGCAATGGAGATCATAAGAAAATATGAAGACGGCATCATGGTTATCGTACCTTCTGATCCTTTCATAAAGGACGAGGATAAGTTTGCACTTGTTTTGAGCAAAGCCGTATATGCCGCAGAAGAACAGGACAAGCTTGTAACAGTAGGCATCAAGCCTACCTTCCCTGCAACGGGATACGGCTATATAAAATACAATGCCGATGATGACAACGTTGCAAAAAAAGTATATGAATTTGTTGAAAAACCTGATCTTGAAACTGCCAGCGAATATGTTGACAGCGGAGAGTACGCATGGAACAGCGGCATGTTCATATGGAAAGCATCGACAATAATCAAGTATTTTGAAAAGCTCCTTCCCGACATATACAGATATCTTGTAAGGATAGGAGATGCAATGGGAACCGAAAGGGAACAGTCTGTCTTGGATGAGCTTTATCCTCAGATTCCCAAGATTTCCATCGACTACGGCATAATGGAACGTGCAGACAATGTTCTCATGCTCGAGGGAGATTTTGGCTGGAATGATGTGGGCAGTTTTGATTCCTTTGATCAGATCCATGAAAGAGATGCCAAAGGCAATGTGATCCTTTCGGATGTCAGTCTCATAGACTGCGAGGACAGTGTATTCTACAGTACACAAGAGGGACATCTCATAGCTGCTCTTGGCATTAAGGATATAGTTGTTGCACATACCGATGATGTTACGCTCGTATGTGCAAAGGACAGAGCACAGGATATAAAACTGTTTTCTGATAAACTGAAAGAAGAAGGAAAGGAGAAGTATTGTTAAAGACCAAGCTTATCGTTATCCAACATTATGTGAGATTGAGCGTTAAGTGGTGTTTATTCTCAATGCTGACCGGAGCTGTCTGCGGATTACTCGGGACAGGTCTTTATTTCTTTGTGCAATGGGCAAACGAGATAAGAGGCGAGTACAACTGGCTTTTACTGTTTCTTCCCATAGCGGGTATTATTATCGTTAAGACATATCATATGTTTGATATACACGAGGACAAGGGAACAGACCTTATCTTTGACTCGGTGAGAAATGCCCAGGCCATACCGTTCAAGATCACGGTGGTCAGCTTTCTTTCAACAGTATTTACCCATCTATTCGGCGGTTCTGCCGGAAGAGTCGGTGTTGCCATCCAGATGGGCGGCAGCATTTCTTCAAACCTAAGCAGGATTTTCAAACTTAATCCAAAGGACAGGAGCCTGTTTGTAATGTGCGGAATGGCGGGACTGATATCCGCACTTTTCGGAACGCCTCTGATGGCGGCATTTTTAAGCATGGAAGTCATAAGCATAGGAGTTATTTACTATGCCGCACTGCTTCCTTGTCTATTGACATCTCTGACATCCTATTTTGTAGCGGTCGCATTAAATGTTGTTCCCATGAGATACAACCTTATACAGATCCCTGCGCTTGGCGTCGAATCGGTCATAAAGATCGGCTTTTTAGGCGTTTCATGTGCAGTAGTGAGCATCATGTTCTGCGGGGCTATGAAACTCTGGGGAGATACCGTAAAGAAGCATATAGAAAATCAGTATATACGTATACTCATCGGTTCGGGGATCATAATAATACTTACTCTTTTATCAGGTGGTCAGGTATATAACGGCTCGAGCGCATCACTTTTAAATCAGGCGATCAATTACGGTCAGGCGCATCCTTATGATTTCCTTTTAAAGATTGTGTTTACTGCGATAACCCTTCAGTCAGGCTATAAGGGCGGAGCTGTATTCCCGGCACTTGTCATAGGAGCGACATTCGGGTGCACTTTCGGATGGTGGCTGGGACTTCCCGTGGAATTTGCGGCAGCAGTCGGAATGGTCGCAGTTTTCTGCGGAAGCGTTAACTGCCCGATCGCGAGCATCTTTTTGGCCATCGAGGTATTCGGGGGAGAAGGCATTGTTCTCTTTGCAATAGCCTGTGCGATAAGCTTTGTATTCAGCGGATACTTTACGGTATTCCCGGGACAGCAGTTTGTTTACTCGAAACTGCGTATCGAATACAAGCATTCCACCATGCGAAATGTTGAAGAGGATGATTTTGATTAGTTTGCCAAGGGATTATTATTCTGATAAAATGTAGGTCAGTATTATTGCAGGGCAGAGTATGTTTATATTAGGTATATTTTTAATACTTTTGCTGCCGTTTGCTATTGGCACGGTAATGAATTTTATAACAAGACAAAAAGGGACTAATCAGATTGAAACATATTTGATTGGTTTTTTTTCGCTTTTTTTGATACAGGGCATCATCTTTTCGCTTCATAACTTTGCTGGTGTCCGCTATGCGGGTTGCTGCACGATCTTTTCAGTTATAACCTATGTATTTCTTGGTGCTTTTGTTCTGATCGCCATCTTTGGTTTTTCGGATTACATAGTATGCGGTATAAAAAAGCCTAGCATACGAAAGGATGAGAAGATCGTTTATGCCTTTATGCTCATAGCGATAGCAGTTGTCATTATTAGGATCGTGATGCTTTACGGATACGAACGAGATGATCTCATGTTAGAGACAGTAAGGATAAACGTTCTTACATCTACCGTGAATACGTACAATCCCCTAACGGCAAGACCCTATGAGCTGGGGCTTATCGGTTCTAAGAAGCTTGTTTCACTGCCCCTTTACTATACATACTGGTGCATGACATACGGCATCGGCCCGAGAGATCTTCTTTATATGGTATGTGAGCTTCAGGGCGTGTTTGTTGTTATAGGTTCCTGCGGCTGTGCAATGAGACGCATATTAAAGACAAACAAGAAAATGTATGTGTATCTAATGTTTGTAGCCGTGCTTCTCGCATCAGGTGATTATTTCAAGGGAGCTGTCGGATACAAGGTTTTATGGAATGCATACAGCGGTGATACCATCGCGGCGACTGCAGTTCTGGCTTATATTATCTATCTGATCCTTGATATATACCGCCTTGAGAGGGGTGACTACGGAGATACTTCTTGGGGAAGAAGGCTGATCAGGGTATTTAAGATACTGCTGTGCTTTGCATGCACGCTGTTTATAACTGCAATTCCGACAGGCATACTTATAATACTGCTATGCCTCATCACAATGATAATATGTGCATCAGTCAGGTTTGCAAGGGAGGAGAAGTCATGAAAGAGATAATCGACATCATGCTCAGATATTTCTCCGATTCCAAACTTGCGGGAAGCTATTTTCTGCTGTTTCTGGTGAGCATAGTGCTGTTGTATTACATGAACAGGCAAAAGAACAGATGGTTCATCTTGTACGGGATACTACTGCTTGTAGTTGTCGTGATGAATCCTGTTAGCGTTTGGCTGATGGTGCAGGTTTTTCCCTCCCTGATTTCCTACGGACCGATAACTTTGCTTATCCCTACTCTCATTTATATACCTTTTGCTGCTGCGGAGCTTAATGAGGCATTAAAGGAAATAAGGATAAGAAGGATTGTGACAGTCATCCTTGTATTTCTGATTTTCATCTGCGGAAACATGTGCGGCCTGGTTAAGGATTATTCTGTTTTTGATAACAATGTCACGGATAATGAAGAACTTGATGTTGTCAGATATCTTAATGAGGCAAGACCGACAATGGTTCTTGCGGATGAGGCTGTTATCCCTTCGATATCTGCCAGAGGAAACGCAATACCGCTCTTTTACGGCAGGGATCTTTGGACTGCAAATATGGATACAGGTATAATGGATGGCTATAACGAAGAGGCATATGCACTGTTTGATGCCATGAAAAACTCTGAAGAGAATGCGGACTTTATAGCAGATACTGCTTACGAATACAGATGTGATATAATAGTCATGGATAATTTTGAGGATGCTCCTTCTCAGCTTGGCAATTACAGGCTGATGAATAATACGGAGAATTATCTTATATACAGACTTGATGGTGACATGTGATGAGCGGGAGGAAACCTATGGAATTGCTTAGTGTCATAGTTCCGTGCTACAACGAAGAAGAAAATGTATTTCCTTTTTATGAGGAACTCATGAAAAATGGCGAGTTCCTTGATAAAAGGGGACTTGATATAGAGATCATATATGTAAATGACGGCTCTAAGGATGCTACGGTAAGCAGAGTAAAAGAACTGCATGAAAAGGATGAGCGTGTAAAGCTCGTGTCATTTTCGAGAAATTTCGGAAAAGAGTCTGCCATATATGCAGGATTTAGGAAAGCCAAGGGCGATTATGTTGTCATGATGGATGCTGACCTTCAGGATCCGCCCAGTCTCCTTCCCGAGATGTTTGGCTACATCGATGAAGGTTATGACTCTGTAGCAACAAGAAGAGTAAACCGCAAAGGTGAGCCGCCAATAAGATCATTTTTTGCACGAATGTTTTATCGACTCATAAACAGGATGAGCAAGACAGAGATCGTGGATGGTGCAAGAGACTATCGCCTTATGACAAGACAGGTCACAGACTCCATACTCGCCATGTGCGAATACAACCGTTTCAGCAAGGGCATCTACGGATGGGTAGGCTATGAGACCAAGTGGGTCGAGTTTGAAAATGTTGAAAGGACAAGAGGCGAGACCAAGTGGAGTTTCTGGGGACTTTTCAAGTACTCTTTAGAGGGTATCGTGGCATTCACAACAGCACCTCTCTCAATCGCATCATTTATGGGCGTTCTGTTCTGCTTCTTTGCATTTGTGCTGATAGTGTTTATCATAATCAGGACCTGTGTATTCGGTGATCCGACAAGCGGCTGGCCGTCACTGGTTTGTATCATCTCTTTAATAAGCGGTGTACAGCTTTTATGTCTGGGTATCATGGGACAGTATCTGTCAAGGACGTATCTTGAAGTTAAGAAGAGACCTTTGTATTTTGTCAAAGAGGAAATAGACTGACAGTATGGCAACACGTTTGAATGATGAAAACTACATGAATGATACCATTGATATGAGACGATTCTTTCTGTGTCTTAAAACAAAGATATGGATGATCGTTCTGTGCACGTTTGTCTGTGCTCTAATCGGACCGGTAATATACAAGGCTTATTATTCCATAACGGACGGTCAGGACAGGTATCAGAGAAGCTGTGATTTTTATATCACCTTTAATGAAGCAGACCATCCCAACGGCATGGATTATTATAATGCATACACATGGGGTCAGTTTCTGTTAGATGACAAGATGATCGAGCATGTCATGGACTTTGGAGGCAGTTACACCGAGGATGAGATAAAAGCATCCGTTACGTCTCGAATGATGAGCGACTATCGAGTACTTACCGTTATCGTGAGCGGAACGGACACAAGAAAGATAGAGGCTATCTACGAGGCATATAAGTTTGCAATGCCTCAGTTTGCAGGTGACGTTGATGAGATAACAAGCATACGTGTGTGGTCTGAAGATGACCTGATAAAGATAAACGACCATACCCATGCTTTTAATGCCGCAATTCTGGGAGCCATACTGGGACTATTTGTTTCAATAGTGGCATGGGCTTTGTACTACTGCATGGATGACAGGATATATACACAGTCTGACTGGTGCAGGAGATTTAAAAATGTTGCATTTCTCGGATATGACTGTGATATCTTTGAAAAAGAATCCAAAGAGGAAACGGATATAAATAACGATGAGATACTGGTTTTAAAGTGGGGAGAACATGCTACCGCTGCAGAGTATCTTATTAATGAAAAGAAAAACAGCAACATTCAGGTAAAAGGAATAAAGCTTGTTGAATGCGATGAAGCTTTTTTAAGGAAATATTACGGCAGATCAAAAAGCTGACAGCCTGTTTTGGTTGTGAACGATGCCGTGTTATGATACAATGACAAAGTTGAAAAAAATGAATTTCTCAAAAGGAGGAGAACGTAATGTTTGAATGGAAAGGTTTTGCTAAGTTTTGGTTGTGGTTCTGCCTGATCGTCAATATTCTTGTATTGATTTTGGGCGTAGTAGGACTCTTTGGAGTAATTGCTCTCGGAGCTGAAGGATTGGGAATCCTTATTCTTTCACTTGTTGCAGAAGTCGGCATGATCACAGGTCTTGCTATTCTTCTTTTCATGAAGAAAAAACTTGGCTTCTATATCGTAGCAGCTATGGGCGTTATCAATATAGTTCTTAACGCAATGTCAGGTCAGCTTGTTAAGGGAATCGCAAGCGCTATCATAAGCCTTGTTATCCTGTTCTTTGCGATCAAGAGCAACTGGAACGAAATGGAATAATCGAGTTTTCTTATAGCGATAAGATAAGTCTGCAGGGATTTGCCCTGCAGATTTTTTTATACTATAATTCATATTGGGGTTGTATGTAACAAAACACTGAGGAGTAAGCTTATATGACCTTGCAGGTTCTTGTATCATGCGTAAAACAGAATATTAAAACCCAGGCAGAGGTCATGAATCTCGAGACGGATGCGATAATAATCAACCAGTGCGATGAAAGTGACTACTGCGAATATGATCACTGCGGTCACAGGATCAGATGCTACAGTTTTAATGAGCGAGGAGTAGGTCTGTCCAGAAACAAGGCTCTCGAAAGAGCTACTGCGGATATAGTTCTGTTTTCCGACGAGGATATCAGATATGAGAAAGGGTATGCCGAAACCGTCATAAGAGAGTTTGAAAAGCGCCCTAATGCAGATATGCTTCTCTTTAACATAGATGTCATTGAAGAGAGAAGGACATATCATATAGAGAAGGAACACAGAGTCTCATGGAAAAACTGCGGCAGATATCCGACCTACAGTTTTGCGGTAAAAAGAAAAAAGCTTGAGGCATGCGGGATAAAGTTTAATCTAAACTACGGAGGCGGCGCAAAATACGGCTGCGGAGAAGACAGTCTGTTCATCATGGACTGCGTAAAGAACGGATTTAAGATATATGCCCTGCCTATTACGATTGGAAGGGAAGAACCCAGACCTTCCACATGGTTTAACGGATATACCGAAAAATACTTTTTCGACAAGGGTGCTTTGTATGTCCCGCTGTATGGCATACTGGCAAAACCTCTTGCGATAAGATGGCTTCTTGCTCACAGAAACGTATTCTTTGCCGACAAGGAGCAGGATATAAATACATGGAAAAAGGCCTATAAGATAATGAAAAAAGGCATGAAAGAAGTAAGATGATCCTCTATTCTTTTGTATTCTTAATAACCATGCTTGCGGCACTGCTTGTTCGCAGACCGCAGCCCATATATGCTACATCGAGACAGCAGCTGCTGAATAAAATCAGTCTGGTGGCTATTTTCGGTGTACTTTTTTTGCTGTGCGCCTTAAGGATAGAGGTGGGAAATGATTATTTAACCTATGTTCAGAATGCACACGAGATATATGTCGGTGGCATAACGGTAACGGAACCCGGATACAACCTTATTGTCAAACTTTTGTTTATGCTATCCGGATATGAGAATTATCTTCTCATATTTGCTGTTTTCGGATGTATTACAATATATATCTTTTTAAGATCCATGTATGATCAGAGTCAGTCTTTTGCCATGAGCTTTATGCTGTTCATGGCACTTGGAATATATTTCAGATCATTTACGACAGTAAGATACTATCTTGCTCTTGCGATAGCCCTTTATTCGATAAGATATGTTTTAGGCAAGCAGTATATAAGATTTATTTTGATCATTCTGATCGCGGCACTGTTTCACAAATCGGTTCTGATAGTGATACCGATGTATCTGTTCTGTGCTATGACATGGAAGAAATGGTTCTGTGCGGTGCTTGTTGCGGTTTCAGCTGCATTATATATATTAAAGGATCAGGTGATGGAGATAGCGCTTAAGCTGTATCCGTCATACAAGGATACCATATATCTGACCATGGGCGTTGGTATCAAAGACAGTCTTCCCGCACTTGCAAGATGTTCTCTGATCTTTGTTCTTTGTATCTTCTGTTACAGAGAAGCGGTTAAAGATAATAAAGCAAATACGCTGTATTTCAATATGACGCTGTTATCATTTGTGCTTTACACGGGAGGATCTTTCATACCCATGGTATCAAGATTCGGGTATTATCTGATAACACCTCAGATACTGCTCGTTCCGGGAGTATATATGTCCCTTGAGGACGGTAAGAAAAAGAAATATGTACTTTTTGCTATAACAGCTGCTGCAGCATTGTATTTTATATATTTCCTTTATACGGCGTCAAAGCCGGGCATAGCCGTACTTCCGTACAGGACATGGCTCTTTACAGATTTGGAGTGGAATAACATTGAAGACGTGCTTACATATTCTAATCGTTAGTCTGAATCCGGGCGAGAAGTTAAAAAAGACACTTAACAGTATCTTTTCCCAGACTTATAAAGATTACAGGGTGATAATCAAGGACGGCGGATCAAAAGACGGTTCGCTTCAGGATCTTACAGACAACGGTTTTTTAAATGATCATGACAATGTGAGTATAATACAGAAGCCTGACAAGGGTATCTATGACGGTATGAATCAGGCGATAGAAGCCATGTTTGATCAGCTGGGAAGTGATGACCATTACTGCCTGTTTTTAAACTGTGGCGATACTTTTCATGATGATACGGTCCTTGAAAGAGTCGCTCCGTATCTGAAGGAATACGATGGGTATCATATCATATACGGAGATCAGTATAATCTCATTCAGCAGTGCACAGTATCATCTTCACCGCAGATAAATGAGTTTTCGCTGTATAGAAATGTACCCTGTCATCAGGTATGTTTTTATTCAACTACACTTTTCAGAAAAAGAGCTTATGAGATCAGATACAGAGTCAGGGCGGATTATGAGCATTTTCTGTACTGTTGTTATGAACTCAAGGCTGAATGTGAGCATATAGATGTCATCATATGTGATTACGAGGGCGGAGGATATTCGGAAACAAAGGAAAACAGAAAGATCTCCGCAAGCGAGCATAAGGAGATAACCCGCAGGTACATGTCAAATGCGGCAATAAAGTACCGTTTGATAATGCTTCTTACACTTGCGCCTCTGCGTACAAAAATAGCGGAAAATCCTAAGACATCGCATATATACAATTCACTCAAGAAACGTATCTATTCGAGGTAGCAATGAAGATACTCTGGTTGTGCAATGTTATCCCTCCAGTGATAGCAAAACAACTGAATACTGAAACGACTGTCAAGGAAGGCTGGATAGATGCTTCTCTGAGACGTCTCCTTAAGGATGAAGATAGAGATATGACCATAGGACTTGCGTGTCCGT
>JAEEUS010000068.1 GCA_016290615.1 Lachnospiraceae bacterium
CCGAATGCATTATGGTCGCAGGCCATATCGATTCGCTCTTTAGAGTTATGTATGTAAGCATGATCCCCATCATTATACACATGAAAGACATCGCAAGAAATCCTGTGAACGGATAACCTGTATAGTCAGTACCGAAATTGTGTCCCGCATAGGTAAGCGGCCAGTGCCAAATTCCCCAGATAAATCCCCCTATCAAGACTGCTTTCTTAAAGCCCCATAATTTTATCATCTTGGGCATCATATAGCCTCTCCAGCCTTCCTCTTCACCAAAGGCTGTACATGAACCAAATATCCCTGAGATGATAAGAGCTATCGGGATTATCAAAATATTTGTTTTTTCAGGTCCCAGGATCTCGATCAGCTGCTCATTGTTAGGATCATAGATTTCCGGTGCAATGATAAGACGTATAACGCATCCCAGTTCCGTATAGATATACGGTAATAATACTGCCAGTAAAAGATATATCCATTTTTTATCCTTAAAATACATTCCCAGCATCATCGAATCCTTGCCGGTAACTGCAAAGCCTTCCTTTGTTATGTACCTGGCAAGCAGCATTCCAAGCGTGGGAACGAACATTCCCAGAGCGACAAGAGAATCTATATCTCCTGACGTATCATTAGATTCAGCCCATATGTATCCGGCATGTATATAGGGAAAAAAGAATAATCCCCATGTTATCGCAAATGTGATCATAAGAAATATGATAAGGCGCTTTGCTTCTGTTTTTTTCTCTGTCATCCCAGCACCTCCCTGTCTTTGTTGATCCTGCATGTCAGCCTGTATGACAGATAATATACGATCAGGACTGCCACAGGTTGTGTCACATTTAAAACAATAAGTGCAAACCCGTGTGTTTCAGCGAAATGTACGAACACCTCGATATCAACATTACTTAAGAGATCAAGATCTCCGAAGAGAACAAATCCAACTACTAGAAACATGAGTATCTCCATTATCGCATTCTTTACGATTCCGGCTTTTTTTATTCCGAATGTGATAAAAAACGGCAGTTCTATGGCTGCGATTATTAACATCACCCCGTAAACAGGCAATAAGACTCCCATCAGCGCTCTTGAAAAGTCACTCATTGATTCATTTGCACTCAGTGATATATAAATGGTCCCCCAGACACATGACAGCGAATAGAAAACATATGTCATTATTCCGATAAAGATGTACTTCGAGGCGATATATGAATTCTTATCGAGTGGAAGACTCTTTGTAAACTGCATTGCATTATGTTTTTCATCGTTTGCTATTATCATTGTCGTAGATCTTGATATCAGCATACCTGTAATCACAACGATCAGAGGGAAAACTGTTATCCCGCCAAAATCAATAAATTCTCCCACCTCGCCTGAGTTTCCGGGAAACAGAACTCTAAAAGCCAAAAATATCAAAGTAAAAATGGAAAAAACGATCACATGTGTCCTGCCCTTTATTCCGACAAAATCCTTATATAACAAACCTGCCATCATGCCACCCCCTTTTTTCTTTCCGCAAAGAATACGCTCAGGGGATACATGATCACGAAGGTGATGATAGCAGCGATAAGGAGCACGTATGATCTGGAGGTTATAAGTGTGTGGATGCTGTTAAAATACTGTCTTATGATAGTCTCATCTTCATATACCAGTAATCTTTTTATCCCGTCAAAACCAGAAATTATAAGTGCTGCCACAACAATAAGAAAAGGTATGATGCCTGCATATCCCGATACTTTTGTTCCAAACACATACATGAGCAGGATCACGACACTTCCGTATATGAACATCAGTGATGAAAACGAGATGATCGTATTGGCGAATTCGCAGAATTTTACTATGTCTGTCAGCATCGAAAGAATAAGTGATATAACTATATCGATGACAGCCCCGACTGCTACAAACATAAGCGCTGTTATAAATCTGGAAGCGACTCTTTTTGCTGTTGAGACCGGCAGGCCCGCAGCTATCTTATAAAACCCCGCCTGATTATCCGCTCTGAAAAGACCGTCCAGATCACCTGCGCACGCGATCGGAAGCATCATAAGAAAGATCATGACACGATTCGCGACCTCTATCGTATCGGCAAGAGTGGCCTGACCGTCAGCGATCATATCCATCCTTGAGATATAGATATTTCCGTAATTAAAACTCAGCACAAACATGATCGTTGTGACTACAAGTCCTATGATGACTGCCACGTAATTCATAAACTGCTTTTTCATGCAGTAGAAATCTTTTATTATCAGTCCTTTCATAAGCTACCTCCCTGAGTTCTCGGATATGGAGATTGCTTTTGAACTGTTAACATAGTGGATCATTATCTGCTCTAAACCTGCTTCGTCTATGACCATTCCGGGATAGAGTTTTGATGCGGCTTTTTTGTCGTTTACCAGGATCTCTGCTCCCATGCTCGACACATCTACATCCACTATAAGAGATTTGCTTATCTCATTAACTTCATCTTTTTTGCATCTTAAGATACCGTGTTTTTCGATTATCTCATCCTTGTTTCCTGAAAGGACAATCTTTCCCGCGTCTATGAACACAACCTCATCGGCTATCTTTTCAAGATCTGTCGTGATATGGGATGAAAGAAGGATTGAGTGATCCTCTTCTATGACAAATTCCCTGAATATCTGTATGATCTCATTTCTTACTATGGGATCAAGACCGCTGGTTGGCTCATCCATGATGAGAAGCTTAGCCTTGTGTGACATTGCTGTTGCTATCTGCAGCTTCATTCTCATTCCTCTTGAGAACTTACCGCACTCTTTCTTTGAGGGAAGCGAGAACTTCTTTAAATAATCAAAGAACGCATCTTCATCCCAGTTCTTATAGATGTTTTTCATAACGGTATTGATCTGTTTTGGGGTCAGGAAGTCGTGAAAACCCATCTCATCGAATACAACACCGATGTCTTCCTTTAAAGCAGACATTCCGTCGTCTATGTTCTTTCCAAACACATATACTTCTCCGCCGTCTCTTTTTATAGCATCCAGTATGATCTGAATCGTGGTCGTCTTGCCTGCGCCGTTTTGTCCTATGAATCCGCATACACTGCCTGTGGGCACACAAAAGCTTACGTTATCAAGGACAAAATCACCGTAATCCTTTTTTACGTTTTTAAGTTCTATAACATATGAATCATCCATTATTTATCCTCTCACATACTCTTGTCTTCATACAGAAGCTCAAGCATCTCACGCATCTCATCCAGAGTCACTTTTCCGAGGATGGCCTTGTCAACGGCATTTTCCAGAAGTTCCTGAATAGCAAACTTCATATTTTCTTTTACGATATCGCTGTTGATACCCTTAACAAAACTACCTTTTCCGGTAACTGAATAGATAAAGCCGTCTCTTTCAAGATCCTCGTAGGCTCTTTTTGTCGTGATGATGCTTATCTTGAGATCCTTTGCCAGTACTCTCATTGACGGCAGTGCATCTCCTTCCATGAGTTCTCCCGTCATGATCTGGCTTTTGATCTGTTCTTCAATCTGTTCGTAGAGAGCTACTCCCGAACTGTTAGAAATAATAATGTCCATATATCAATCCTTTGCGCAAAATCAATGATGAATATGTGCACTTATTCACCATTGTTTGATATTGTATATATTCAATATATACACTTGAGTTAAAAAAGTCAACCCCTATTATCTGTAAACCCTTAAATGAAATTTTTATTTCCTTAAATGAAATTTTTATTTCCATACTTTGGTTTACATAATTCTTTAGATAATAAGGGGCTGTATCTGTTATTTTGAAATATTTATATCGTAAAACTTCGTTCTGTACTCTCTTGGCGTATAACCTGTATGTTCTCTGAACACCTTGGAAAAATGACTCTGTGAACAGAACGAGAGCGAATAGGCGATCTGAGCATATGTATAATCTGTTCTGGCTAAAAGACTCTGGGCTACTTCCACTCTCATGTTCGAGATATACTCTGTAATGGTCCTTCCCATCTCCTTCTTAAACAGTGTCGTAAGATATCTGGGATTCAGTTTGACATATGCTGCAAGCTCATCAACCGTTATCTTTTCATTGAAATGTGAATCTATATAGTTAAGACACAACACAACGGATTTTGAAAGAGCGTTCTTTTTCTTAACCTTGTTTACTTCATCTACATATGTCCTGTAAAGGCCTTTTAACAGATTTCTGACCTCACCGATCGATTCCTGTACATCCGCCCTCTGTATATATAGGTCACTTATCGCATAGGCTGTCTCGAGAGGGACTCCGGCTTCAACCACAAATCTGGATGCAAGTGCCGTAGATACAACAAACAGATACTTTGCATTCCTTAAGGGGTCCATCGAAAGCTTGCCCTGCATGCTGTCATCCATGGTTCTGTAAGCTTCCTCGACTGCTCTCATATCTCCCTGCTTAAGGTAGTGATATCTGAGCATATCCTCCTTATGAGTCGGATGTATATAACCCTTGTCCGCATTTTCAAATAAGAGATTTCTGATCTCGTCAGGATCTATCCTTAATTCATCTGTCTTGTTCATTATCGCATGTCCTTTCTGTGATATGACAATTATAACATTAATGTGACTTTCTTGATATATGTGCGGGCACGCTTTTTTATATAATCTGTTTATGAGACAATGGACTTGTTTAGGGGGATTTATGAATACACAGTTTAAATTGGACAAGGACTTCAGAGGAAATGCTTACATAGTAAAAAACGGTGAAATACTATTAAGCCACTGTAGCGGGTATGCTGATATCGCAAATAAGATTCCAAATGTATTTAATACGAGATTTGCATGCGCATCGATGAGCAAGACGTTTGTTGCCGTTGGAATCCTTCAGCTTATTGAAAAAAACAGGTTGTCTTTTGATGACAGCCTAAAAGGCCTGCTTGATATTGACCTTGGATGCATCGATCCCAATGTGACCGTAAGACAGTTGCTGACGCACACTTCAGGCATAGCTGACTATGATGATGAATCAGACCAGGATGTTTATGAGTTATGGGCCAACTATCCAAACTACAAGATCAGACGAAACGAAGATCTATTTGAGCTGTTCAAGGATAAGATGATGAAGTTTACACCCGGTGAAAGATTTGATTACAGCAATTCGGGTTATGTTTTACTCGCAATGATCATTGAAAAGATCACAGGTTCTGAATTTGATGTATATCTAAAGGAAAACATCTTTGATTTATGCTCCATGTCTTCTACCGGCTACTTTGAATCTGACAGACTTCCCGAAAGATGTGCCAACGGATACATCTATGATCCCAAAACCGATTCATGCCGCACAAATATCTTTTCGGTAGCGGCAAAAGGAACCGGTGACGGCGGAGCATATGTGACGGTTGAAGACATCATAAGATTCTGGAAAGGTCTATTGGAGTACAGACTGTTATCAAAATCAAGCGTGGATCAGATGTTTTCAAAACAAAGTGGCAACGGAGATGACCCCGAGGAAGGCTATTACGGTTACGGAGTATGGATAATCGATAATCCTGACGGTAGTGATTATGTATATATGCAGGGACTGGATCCCGGCGTATGCACTATCTCTGAGTATAATCCGAATAACGGCATGATATCCGTCCTGCTTAGCAACTACGGTGACAATGTATGGGCAAGAATGAGAAGCATAAGAAAAGAGCTGTACTGATTTAGAGGAATAATATGAACTTACTGTATCCAAACGGAAAAGAAAAGATCAAAAGCCTTTCTGAAGACACGATAAAAGATCTTGCATTAAATGAGATCATCGATATGTTTTCAGCAAACGATACTGAGAAGGCATTTGCGCTGAATGTGCTCTCCACATTCGTAAATGATGATGAGACTATCATATACCGTCAGGAGATCATAAAGGATTTTCTTTCAGATGATGACTTCAGAGCCTCTCTTAAGATGATCCTAAAAAAAATCCGAGTCTTAAGGGAATATCGCATGCATAACCATTTCCATGTCGTAAAGAAGACATCGATATGGGATATGATCGAATATATGGAAGAGATGGATATATATATCCAGACAGTAGAGGAACTGTCTGCATTATTTGAACGCACGCAGTTTAGCGCACGCGGACTTAAGGATATCTCTTCTCTTTTATCTGAGGCGATCAAAACAGACCGCCTTACGGAAGTCAAGAAATTCGTCGCCGATATGAAATCGGACATCTCCACTTTAAAGAGTGTGACTGTCGGTATTAATCTTGATTCGGAGCTGTATCCCGAAGAGGTTATCATGGTGAGCATGAATACCGTTCCCTATAGATCAAGGATGATATTCCGTGACATGGCAGCCTCCATACAAGCTCAGCGTGAAATAACATACAGATATCCTTCTCCAACCATGAAGTATCTGACAGCCGACATCGAAAAGGAACTTGCAAGGGCTGTAAGAAAATACAAGAAGGCACTCAGAGAACATATCGATTTCAAAGGATATTTCCTGGTTGATATCTGCGATGACCTGAATTTCTATCTTCAGATAGCTGAATTCGGCTCTGAACTGAAAAAGAAAGGCCTTCCGATCAGTTTTCCGAATATCTTACCGGATTCGGATCATGTAAAGATGGATCAGATCTATAATCTGAGACTTGTTAATGAAGGATCTGATGAGATAGTAAGAAACGATATCTCGTTTAGCGAAAACGAAAAGATTTATATTCTGACTGGTCCTAACAGAGGCGGAAAGACCATAATGACCCAGGCTGTCGGCATGGCCGCTTTAATGGCCGCACAGGGTCTGTTCATCGCAGGAAACAGTTACGAAGGATATGCATTTAATGATATTCTTACTCATTTTCCTGCCAAGGAGGATCAGACTCTGAACATGGGCAGACTCGGTGAAGAGGCAGTCAGGATCCAGCAGATCGTCAAGGATGCCACTCCGTTTAGTCTGGTTCTTTTAAATGAGACATACGCAAGCACCAATGCGGTTGACGGACTGTATCTTGCAAAGGACCTTGTAAGAATACTCAAGCACAAAAATGTACCGGCCATATACAACACTCATCTTCATGAACTGGCCAGATCGACAGAGTCGATGAACGAATGGGACGGGAACAGCGATGTTGTAAGTCTTACCATGGAGATGGTCGATAATACAAATACTTTCAGGGTATTAAGGGCCAAGCCCGATACCACATCGCATGCACGTAACGTTGCTCTCAAATACGGAGTCACCTACGATCAGATGTTAGACTATTAATTATATTAGGGGGAATATATGAGTTACTTGTCACTGATCTTCTATCCTGCTTTGCTAGTATTACTCTTCTACGGATCGGGCAGATGCAAAAAGGGAGAATGGAATGATGAATTCATGTCACTTGGCCAGACCAAGGCGTTTCTTGGATTTTCTTCCATTGTCATCATATTTCATCATCTTTCCCAGAGAACAAGCGTCTCATGGATCAAAAAGGATGCGATAGTTCACGGTCTTGACGGCTTTGAATATCTCGGCTATCTGTTTGTCGCGCTGTTCTTCTTCTGTTCCGGCTACGGAATGTTCAAAAGCTATAAGACCAAAGTCAATTATTTTGAGAATTTCTTTGTAAAGAGAGCATTTCCGATAATCATTACGTGGTTTCTGACTTCGTCTCTTTTCTTTATCGTAAGATCCGTAAAGGATGTGCCCTTTTCTTTCAGTACGATCTTTTCCATCGGCGGACCTTCCATGCTCAATCAGTACGGCTGGTATGTGGACATTATCCTGATCCTGTATCTTCTGTTCTATTTGGGATTCTTCAGGGCAAAAAAGGATATATACGGCATCGTTGTGGTCGCAGCAGGTATTGTAGCCATCATTCTGTTTTGCGATTATTTCATATACGGAACCTGGTGGTACAACACCCTGCATATGTTCCTTGCCGGTATCATTTATGCTTCAAATGAAGACAGGATAGTAAATGTGCTCAAAAAGCGTTACATACCCATACTTTGTGTGAGCATGGTTATCCTTGTCATCACATTTCTTATCGGAAACAGCATACTTCCACTGTATTCGATGCTTGCAAAGAACTATATTTATTCTGTCGATCGATGGATCATATATTTTTGTCAGCTCATCTCGGCTTTCTTCTTTGTCACTTGTGTGATGATGTTAAGGATGAAGTGCTATATCGGCAACGAGGCTCTTGATATCTTGGGCAAGATGACTCTCGAGATCTATCTTGTTCACGGTTTGTTTGTTCAGCTTTTCAGCTATGCATTCATCTATGACAAGATAAAGCCTCTCATATACATAAAAAATGTATTTGTTTATTCACTGGTAGTCATCGTTTTGTCACTTCCCGTGGCTTTTGCGGTCAAATTTCTTAACCTGAAGATATGCGAGATAAACAATAACTTCTTTACTCTAAGATATGAGAACATACGGAGCAAATTCAGAAAAACACTTCCGGTCGTTATATCTCTTATTCTGATATATGTCATAGGCTCAGCTGCCATGACCGATCAGAGAAATGTAAAAAAGGATGAGATAATCGCAAGATACGAAAAAGAAAACATCGTCTATGCCTCAGTTGACGGCATGAAGATGGCGGCCTACGATGTCGGTGAGGGTGATCATACCGTAGTCATGCTGGGTGATACGAGCGATCCGATGTGTGTCGTAACACTGCGACCTATCGCAGACGGCCTTGCGGATAAAGGTAACAGAGTCATAATCCTTGATTATTTCAACAGACTATACAGCGATCAGACCGATGAACCAAGAACCGGAGAAAGGTTTGCATACGAGATTCATTCTGCAATTAAATCTCTGGGTGTCGACAGTCCGTATATCATATGGGCTCATACAGGTGCAGGAATATTCGCCATGGAGCTTATTGACAGATATCCTGATGAGATCGAGGGTCTTGTCGGTGCAGACATGTACATGGGTGATGCGATATATGAAATGGTAAAGGACTTCCATTCATTTGATGAAATGCAAAGATACTATACAAAGGTCGGAGATACTCAGACCATCAGTCAGAAGATCAGGGATTATCTCAACATTACAAACTTGGAAGTCACTGCCTATGTTGAACTGATGTATTTTAGGCATACTGACGAGGAAAAGGAAGTATTTTCCGCAGCTTACGGTAGATACAACAACTCCAGACAAATAACAAAGGAAAGCATGTATTATATCGATGACATGAAAGCGATCGCAGGCAGAAAATTTCCCAAAGGCCTTCCGGTTATGGATATAGTTTCCAACGAGGCGGTAAAATACGATTCGATATGCAAAAACTGGTATAAGTTACATGAAGCCCTGATAACCGATCCTGACATTCAGCAGATAGCCGTTACGGCTTATGACAGCGGATTTGTATATTATAACTTTTCATATCCTATAGCAAAGACCCAGGAATTCATTGAATCCCTTGATTAAACAAGAAAACGTCCGGTATTAACCGGACGTTTCTTTTATCAAAATATTTATTTCTTTATTACTTGAGCATGCTCTCTTCCCAGCTGTCGTAAGGCTTGATACCGAGCAGACCTGCAACTGTGGGAGCCACATTTGCAAGACCGAAAGCACCGTCTTTCATCTCATGACGGGCATCCTTGTCATAGATGATGAACGGAACGGGATTTAAGCTGTGAGCTGTACGAACCTCAATGTTACCCTTCTTGTTCTTCTCGAGCATCTGATCCGAATTTCCGTGATCGGCTGTAACCACAAGGATATATCCTTCAGCATCACATACCTTCTTGATACGTGCAAGCTGAAGATCAACGCTCTCTACAGCTATCTCTGTAGCATCAAGGCTTCCTGTATGACCTACCATGTCACCGTTAGGGAAGTTGCAGCGGATGAATCCGTACTTATGGCTCTTCATTGCTTCCATTACGCAGTCAGCAACTTCTGTAGCCTTCATCCAGGGTGCCTCATCAAAAGAACGTACATCAGAAGGGATCTCGCAATAATCCTCAAGTTCCTCTGAAACCTTTCCTGAACGGTTTCCGTTCCAGAAGTATGTTACATGGCCGTACTTCTGTGTTTCTGAAACAGCATATTCCTTAATGCCGTTCTCAACCAAAAGCTCTGTGAGTGTATCCTTAATCTGAGGAGGATTTACTAGATAGTGATGAGGAATATGAAGATCACCGTCATATTCAAGCATTCCTGCATACTTAACATTCGGGATATTGCCTCTCTCAAACTTGTCAAATGAAGCATCTCCGTCAAATGCCATAGAAAGCTCTAATGCACGGTCTCCACGGAAGTTATAGAGGATAACGCTGTCGCCGTCTTGCATAGCACCTACAGCCTTACCGTTTTCTGCTATAACAAATGCTCCGAGATCCTGGTCGATAGCACCTGTCTCGTTTCTCAATGTCTCGATAGCTTCCTTTGCACTTGCAAACTGACGTCCCTCGCCGTGAACATGTACATCCCAGCCTGCTTTTACCATAGGCCAGTTAGCCTGATATCTGTCCATTGTTATTGTCATACGTCCGCCGCCTGATGCGATGCGTCCGTCAAAGTCTGAATCGTTTAATTCAGCAAGAGTATTCTCAAGCTGATCGATATACTCAAGTGCGCTTGTTGCGGGTACATCACGTCCGTCAAGGAGTGTATGTACTCTTACACACTTAACACCCTGCTTCTTTGCTTCTTTGAGCATAGCAAGAAGATGGCTGATATTTGAATGTACGTTACCATCTGATAAAAGTCCGATGAAATGAAGAGTCTTATTGTTTGTAACAACAGAACCTACAAGATCCTTCCATGTCTCGCTCT
>JAEEUS010000069.1 GCA_016290615.1 Lachnospiraceae bacterium
GTTATTCCTGCAAGCCCTGATACCATATCAGATAGACCACCTAGTCCGAATGTAGCTATGATCATCGCGATGCAGATAACAAGACCTAAAGCATATCCTGCAATACATACAAGAGTCTTTTTTACAACTCTCTTTTTGTAAATAATCCCCCATACCCACAATACAACTATCAAAGCCATCTGGGTAATATTCGGGATCCTGACAAACACATTCGCACCGAGTATTAAGCCTGCCAGGAAAAAGAGCTTTTTATTCTCCTTAACAATACCCTTATACAAAAGTAAAGCTCCCGCTACCATAAAAAGGTACGAGAGATAATTATACAGTATCCCTGTTGGGATCCAGCAGAAACAAACTGCTGCAAATTCGGCAATAAAAACGTTTCTTGCGTCCAAGTCATCTTTAAGGACAAAATATACGATCAATGCAATGGCCGATAGCACCAGCCCTGTGTATATATTTGCAAAACGTAGCTGGTGTGCTCCAGGCAGTTTAAGGATGATCGATCCGATCTTGTTGGATAAAAAAGTCGATATTACCCACATACCTTCAAGCCTGTCAGCAAACATATAATTGCCCAGGCTGTATGTGCTGTCGGATATATCAACTCCCTGATCATAGTTTATAAGCGGAAGGATCAGAAGTATGATCGGATATATCACAAGTTCTATTATTCTCTTGTATCTGTCATAGAGTCTTTGAAACATTATTTTGCCTTCTTAACAAAAGCCTTTACAATCAATGCAAACAACTTGCTTCGTAATAAATCAACTATGCATCCGACTACAAAAACGATCACAACAGCGATTATCATCCTGCATAAGCTTACAGGAAACAATTTGGAAGTGTTAGCCCAGAGTAAATACGGCCACAAAAGTCTAATCCCTATATTCTCATGAAATAGATAAACACCAAAAGTCAGAGGTGCCACAGCACATATAATATCAGATAACTTTCCTGGTGCTATCTCAGTATATTTCCATATGTAGAAGAATGCTAACGAACTGAACAATACCAGTATGTAGTTATATGAGTATGTCATGTCCGTGTAATACTCAAGTTTTCCGGTTTCTCTGCATATTACTCCTGCAACAGAAGCTATACCCCAGTTCAACAGTACAGAGACTACATACATCGATACAGCTTTTGCTTTGGAATCAAAGAACTTTATATCATACATCCTTATATAGCCCGCGATCAAAAACAGACATATAAACCATCCGAAATCATATCCGTAATTGTCTGTCGGTATTAAATATGGATTGATTGATTTCGGTATGCTAAAGAAACATAAAAGGGCTATGATTATAGTCTTTAACTGTTTTTGAGGAAGATTCTTGACAGCTATAGCAAGAACGGGGCTTAACATATACATGATCACATAAGCAGTTGCAAACCAGTAGTGCTCATACTCTAACGGAAGGAATACATACAGCCATGCGCTCAGATCGTAATCATATGACAATCCAGCCTTATATAACAGGCTTTGAACAAAATCAGGCTGAATCTTCACAACCAGCAGATACATGAAAACGCCAACAAGTATTGAATAAAACAGCACCTGACATACAAGCTTTACTACTTTACCAACACGCCATTTTGCATTTATAAGGAAATATCCGCTTATTAATACGTAAACATTAACTGCCACGTTGCAGAATGCTTCAACCAGCCACCACAGATGATTATTTGCAGATCCGTCAACAGATAGTGACTGTGACATGTTTCCCTTTACTATGTAATGCAATGCGATGACCATGAGCATCGCGATTATCCTTACGAGTTCAAAATTTGCCTGACGCTTTTTTGCTTCAACCAACTTCATTTTCTCCTTCAGTTTTAGCCGTTTCTTCCTTAGTCTCTTCCTTTTTGGGTTTCTTAAATATGAACAGTTTACTTAGCACATAATTGGTAACGATGACAACAAACTGGCCTATAAGTTTTACGACCATCTGTCCTATGCCGTGATCATATCCCATTAAGTTACAGCCTATCCATATGATGATATCCTCGAGTATCAGCGTAAAAAGTCTGGCTGCAACAAATGATACAAACTCTTTCGCAACCCCCTTTAAAGAGCCTGCTTTGCTCCTGAAAACAAGCAGCTTATTTGTTACAAATGTAAACAGGACGCAGATGATCCAGTTTATGGTGTTTGCAAATACTTCCGGCCAGTCCCATTTACCGGCAAAAAGCCAGAACAGAAACATACTAAGAAGAAAAGCTACCCCTCCCCAGAAAAGATAATCAATCCCTTCTCTGTGTTTCTGATAAAATTCCCACAATTTTTTCAAAACAATTACCTCGCAATCATATCCCAGTTAAGAGGCTCCCCCATCTTAACATCTTTTATAAATCTCTTTCCCAGTACTTCACCGTAGTACTTTGTATGAAGACCGACTCCCGGACGGACCGATTTTATATTTTCATCCGTTATGATATCGCCTGCTTTAACATCTGCAGAAACAAACAATGATCTTGAAAGATGTCTTTCCTTCATCTGTGCTTCGGTGAGTCCGTATTCACTTTTTCCGAGAGCTTTTTCAATGATACGGATGTTATCGACCATCTCCTTAAACTCATTAGGCTCCATTGAAAATCCCGAATCTACTCCTCCATCAGCTCTTTTAAGTGTAAGATGCTTTTCAACCATCTTTATTCCCAGGGCTGCAGCCCCGATAGGAACTGTACTTCCCATAGAGTGATCTGACAGACCTACAAGACAATCGTATTCATTTCTTAATGACGGGATCATGTTAAGATTTATATCTTCATAAGGGGTTGGATATGAAGATACGCATTTTAACAAGAATACTTCTTCATTCCCTTCCTCTTTGCATATCTGCAAAGCAAGATCTATATCCTCTTTTAGAGCAATTCCTGTAGCAAAGATAACGGGCTTATGCTTTGAAGCTGCTCTTCTTATAAGCTGCACTTCATTTATCTCAAAAGAAGCTATCTTATAAGCAGGCATTTTCCATTCTTCCATAAGATCTATGGCTTCAAGATCAAACGGAGATGAAAAGCATTCCATACCGAGGCTGTTTGCCAACTCTTTAAGAACAGGCTGCCATTCATAAGGAGTGGCTGCCTCGCAATAAAGCTCGTAGAGATTTCTTCCCTTCCACATGCCTTCTTTTAGCATAAAGTGATCATTATAGCAGTTAAGAGAAAGGGAATCTGCTGTATATGTCTGAAGCTTTATTGCATCAGCCCCGGCTTCGTGAGCTGCATATACTATCTCTTTTGCCCTTTCTAGGTCACCGTTATGATTGCCGGAAAGTTCTGCCACACAAAAGCAGGGATGATTTTCTCCGACTGATTTATTTCCTATCTTAAATTCTTTCTTCACTTATCTTCTCCGTAAAACTATAAAGTATAAACATATATTGTATAAGGACTGTCATGACCTGAGTATGTCCCTTTCAGTTCAAGTCCAAGTTCATCCGCATTCGAAAATTCTATTCTTGAGAAAATATATCTGCAATCCAAGTTCTTTAATTCATCGATATTTACTATCAGTCTGTTATCATTTAATTCCATAACCCTGAGAGGTGCATATGTATTCTCATCAGAACCGGAGTACAGACATACCCTTGCACCCCAGCCTTCAAAATAGTCTTTTAGTGAAGGAGATCCGGCCAGTGCAGGTTCTATCACCTTTAACCATTTCTCCTTGTATTCCTGAGAGTACATTCCAAGATATCCGTCTACGGTAGAAATACCGTTAAACTGAAGTATCGCCGGATGTAATCCATAAGCTGCCGACCACTCACCACTGTATCCGATATCGTCAGTTATATGAGCAAAAAGATCCGTCGAATAAAACTCTCTGTAATTTACCATCGTGGTCTCAGAATGCTTTAGGATCTTATAAGCATAATTATAACATGTGTAGTAAAAATCGTTATAAATCGCAGGCGCAAACATGACAATGACGACTGCTATAGAAGCTATGATATTTGCCAGAAGTTTTCTGTTTTCTTTACCGGTATCATATAACCTTGTAAGTATGAGAAGTAGCTCAACAAACCACAGGAATGGATTAAAAAAAGCTGTTCTTGCAAATTCAAACCCTGTAAGTTTGGGAACAAGATGCTCTATAAGTGTCCTGAATGGTTCATACTGATACAGCCCAAATATCAGACAGTTAAACACCATCCATAAAAAGATCAGATTTACGGGTTCCGTAAGTATCTTTTTTGCCTCATTTCTTTTTATATGCAAAACATTTATTATGATCAATCCGATTATACAGACCCAGAATACAAAGTATGCATGATCATCCTGACTGTGAAATGATGTTTTAAAGAATTCTTCACCTGCCGCTCTCATGGCTTGACCAAATGTCAGATCTCCGTGGTCCATTGTAGCTCTGATAGTAACAGTATCATCAAAGAGCATGGCATTAAACAGACGGTATTCCCACGTAATATATCCTGCTGACAATACACATATCGCTACAGCGATAGTCTTTGGAAATCTCTTTGAAATGATCCAGACAATGATGAAAGCGCATACCATATAGCAGAGGATAAAAAATCCATGATATGAAAAATACGAGATAAGCGGATAACAGAATACTCCCAGATACAGCAGCATCCTTTTCTTTAAATCATCTGTTCTGTAAAGTCTAAGTAAAAGCCATACGATAACAGGTACTGAGGTGAATGCAATACCATACGCAGGAAATACAGGTATCATACCGTATGCCGCAGCAATAACGATTATGATCGGTCTGTACTCAGAGTATCTATCCTTATATACTTCTTTTGAAAGCAGAATAAAACCGCAAAATCCGATAGCGATCTTTAACAGATATCCAACATAGTATGCCACACAGCTTGGAAAAACTACGAACAGGAAATTATAAAGCAAAAACTCAGAGCCCAAAAGATCCCTGCTGATACCATGCAGCATCGGCATATCCACATTATGTGCAAAGAACGCATGGTTCAGTTTTATCATCTGATAATGGGCAACAAAAAGATCCAGATTGTCATGTATCTGGATATATCCGCCGTCTCTAAAGATCAATATAACTAAGACTTGCAGGGCAAAAAACGTACCTGCAAGCCATATATACCATTTTTCTTTGATACTCCCTAATAATTTACTCATGATTCCTATTTATTTTGCCAAGTATTACAACATCAAGGAATTGACCGTCACAGAATACAGAATCTCTAAGAACTGCTTCTTTTTCAAAGCCACAATGCAAAAAACTGTACAGTGAAGGATAATTATCGACTCTGACTCTTGCATATATCCTGTGAAGTTTAAGCACGTTAAAAGCATAATCTACAGTGAGATTTAGGATCTCTTTTCCGATTCCTTTGCCTCGTACGTTATCTTCACCTAAAAACACGCCATATTCAGCTTTTTTATTCTCGTGGTCGATATCCCTAATATAGGTGCATCCTATCGGTCTGTCATCACTGATATCACAAACAACAAACTGAACGACTTCTCCTGTCTCAACTCTTTCCTTAAGCCACTTAGTATGACTTTCGGCAGTGAATTCACCTCTGTAGAAGAAGTACTTCTTTACATTTTCCTTATTTCGCCACTTAACTATCTGATCCGTGTCTTCGTATGTTATAGAGCGAAGATATACTCTTTTACCATCAATCCTTATCTGTTCCATATACTCACTAATTCCCGTTAAATAATAATTCATGGATGCAAAAGTTTGTACTTTACCTGAGCAAGTTCCCAGTCTTGTTGTGTATCTATATCCTGGACTTCCATCTCATCAAGTACCATCGGGATGATGTTTCCCTTCATAAGATTTCCTGTTTCTTTGAAAGCCTTTGTTTTAAAAACATAAAACTGGCCTGCATCGTGATAATGCTTTTCAAGATCCTGAGATCTTGCTACAAGATATTCAGGATATTTAAAAACAAGCCTTCCATCCTCTATAACAAGCGCTCTCTGTGGAGGATATGAAAATCCAACAACCGGAATCAGAGTGTCTGCGTCAGATTTCCTTAGCGTCTCAACTGCCTCTTTAAGCCTTTCTGATGTAATAAACGGAGCTGTGGGATAGATACAGCAAGCCATATCAAAATGCATGCCTCTTTTCTCGTATTCATCCAAAACTTCCAAAAGGACATCCGCTGTAGTGGCATAATCCGATGCAGTTTTCTCGCTTCTGAAAAAAGGCACCTTAGCGCCAAATCCTTCTGATATCTGCGCTATCTCTTTGTCCTCAGTAGAAATCATGACCTCGTCAAATACTCCCGATTTAAGAGCTGCCTCAATTGAATAGGCAATAATAGGCTTAGAACAGAACTCTTTTATATTCTTTCTGGGGATTCTCTTACTGCCGCCTCTTGCAGTAATAATCGCAAGTGTCCTCATAATCTGATCCTCCTATTCAAAGAAGAACTTTTCTTCTACAGATCTAACTCCGTACACCCTGCCATGGGGCTGTTCAAAGCTAGGAATACTCTTTCCCTCGATCATATCTATCCACCATGAAGCATCATTAAATCCTAATCTGTATCTGAATCCTATAGTACTTGATATTCTCGGATTGATCTCAAAAACACAATAATCGGAATTCTTTTTCCTCATCTGGATATTCAGCGAGCCTTTTAGATTAAAGATCTTTGCTATTCTTCCTGCCAAAGTCTCAACTTTTTCATCATGTACAAGTTCTACGTAACGACTCATTCCGCCAAAGCCAAGTTCACGCTTAAACAGTATATAATTTGTAACCTGACCGTCCGAGAAAACAGTTAATGTATACTCTTCATCTATATCACCGACATATTCCTGAACGATCGGATCTTCCATATATTCCAGTGATACATTAAGCTCATTCTCATCGTTTACAACATACACACCATGCGATCCACAGCCGAAACGCTCCTTTACTATCAGCGGAAAAGAATGTCTGATCTCATCACCCTTTTCCCATGTCTGCGGAGTCAAAATTCCGTTATCAGAAAGAAAAGACGCAGTTTTCTCCTTATTCATAGCTATATCAAGGACAAAATCCTCGTTGATAACTATCTTGCAATCGCTAAAACGTTCCTTGTTTTCCATGACAATCTTTATCTCAGGTTCCGTAACAGGCCAGAAATAATCAACTCCCTGCTTAAGCAAACCTATGATAAAGTCGATCCATTTTTCTTCATCACCATAAGGCGGACAAATATAGAATTCATCCACCATATCATAAGATACGTTATAGTTTCTGATATCGCATCCAACTATATGAAGGTCATGATCTGAAGCTTTTATTGCTTTGATAAGACCATAACCTATATCCCCGCCTACAGCGGTAATCAGTATCTTTTTCATTTAGTTTCTTTATACTTCCCCTTTAAGTATTTATACACATCTTTTTCGCCATCTATTCTTTCAGACAAAGAAAGCAGTTTATCTATATCAATATCAACTGATTCGAAATCGATTCTCCCTGTTTCAGTATCCAGAATACAATAACTGAATCCATGGCCATCTCTTGGCTGTCCCAGACTTCCAGGATTTATGATCATTGTATCTTTTATTCTTCTGCACATTCTATAATGAGTGTGACCAAGTATGAGATAATCGTACTTTCCAATTAAAAAGGTTTCATCTATTTCTGTGTCAGGATATATTCTCTGCTCCAAGAAATCCACATTTCCGCCATGATATATGCCAAACCTTTTACTATCTATCATTATCTCAAGATGATCCGTCAGCCCCTTAATAAAGCCCAACTGTTTATCAGTTATATCAGCCAAATAAGAACTTCCATATTTATTGATCAACTCTGGTGTTATTTCTCTGCCAAGATAATACTCATCATGATTGCCTTTTACTGCATAAAGATTAGTTATTGCGCTCAATCTATCGATTATCTCAGACTGATCATAAAAGTATCCCCATATATCACCTGCGAAGATATATGCATCCACATTTCCAGTTTCGTTTGAGATCATCTTGTCAAAGGCTTCGATGTTACCATGAATATCAGAAAAGACACAGATTTTCATACTGCTTTTTCCCTCATGGACTGAGGATTCCAGTTGAGCAGATATCTATCAATAATTTGATCCGCGATATCTTCAGGTTTTCTCAATACGCCGCGTTCCTTGTACTCAATAAATGTATCAACCCTGTTAAATATATTTTTATCGGTATTTCTTATCTTGGCTTGCATGTCGGTATCTACAACACCTGGATCAAAAGACACTATCTGATAATCAGGATTTTCTGAAGCCAGCGTTGCGAGCATCGCATTCATATAGGCTTTTGATGCACAGTAATTTGACCATCCATTAAGAGGATGATCCGCTGCTCCGCTATCCAGATTTATAACTCTTAGTCCAATATCGTTTTTTTTGCAATACTCCACAACTCGATTCAGCATAAGAACGTTTCGTGTTATATTGCCATATATCATCTCTTCAATCTCTTCAGTCGCAAATGTACCTATCGAGGCAATCGGGATGATAGAAAAAGCATTCAGTATAAGTACTATATTCTCTGCCTCGTGTTCATCCCCATCAAGGAGATTTATCAGACCAGAAAAGTCATCTTTATTCTCGAGCAGATATCCTTCAGGAAAAAGCCCTTCCTTATCAAACATATCCTCATACTTCTGTCTGTTTCTGTAAACACAATACAGTTTACCAATGTCGGAAGATATTATCTTTTTTGCAAGTTGGAATCCAACCCCTCCAGTCGCACCAGTCAAAATAATCTTTTGCATATCAACCAGATACCTTTTCAAAATCTGATGCAGGATGCTTACATATCGGGCAGATGAAATCCTCCGGCAGTTCTTCACCTACATATTCATATCCGCATATCTTGCAGCGCCATACAGTCTTACCGTCTTCAGTCTTTTTTACTGCTTCTGGCTTAGGCTTGATGTCGCTCTGATAATATGCATAAGTAGCAGACGGGTCATCTGATAAGACTTCCATAGCTACAGGCACCGCTATAAACAACGTGTGAGAACCAAGATCAACTGTCTGCTGAACATACAACGAAAAATATGCATTGGTACCCTTTGTGATATAAGGGACTTCATTAGGAGAATACTCAAAATCCTTAAAATCAGCAAACTTATCAACATCTCTTCCCGACTGGAATCCAAAGTGTTTGAAGAGTTCGAAATCAGCTTTCTCACTAATTACAGAAATATTGCATTTTCTGGTCTTCATGACCATGTCGTGAGTAAAGTTTGCCTTATTTATCGCGAAAGATATCTGATTAGGCTCTGATGCCACCTGAATGGCTGTATTTGTAATGCAGCCATTTGCCTTATCACCGTCTTTAGCCGTCAAGACGAACAATCCATATGAGAGTTTATACATTGCCTTGTTATCCATAAGTAACCTCCTTATTTTCTATAACCCATAATCCATCTTATTTTATCATTATTAACAATTATTCGCAATTTCTTCAAAACTATGCGAACCAAAGTTATTATATGACTTAAATACATATTTTTCGTCGGATAAAGCTTTTGTAAGATAAATTAATATAAAGAAAGCACCGATATCCTATGTTAGGATTTAGTTTCGAAACATAATCCCAAGGATGGTGCTTTCATGATAAATAGTCTACAACAGTTTGCCCCAGAGGTGTATCTAACCTTTCAGAAATACTTGTGAATTTTACTTCAGATCTGACAACGCAAAATCCACACCTTATTTTAATCTATGTCAATTTAACAAAGTCCCATTTTTCAATCATATTCTGCGTGACATACATTTCTTATCGCAGTTTGATATAGTTTTCCAATCTTGGTAATCTGAATCTAAGATATCCGTGCTGTCTCCCATCAACTATACCAAAATCCATTAGCCTTTTTCTATATGTAGAAAATGTTTCAGATGTCATAGTGATTTCATTTCTTACATCTTCCACTCTTACAGCATCGGTGTGATTATCTCTCATAAGTTTGGATATTGCCTTAAGTATAGTTATATCCTTTGCTGATAACTCTTCAAATATCTTGTCATATGCAAGATCAGAAAGAATGCTATCCAGTTCATCCTCTATTTGTTTAGTTTCGACATTTCCTATATCTTTGTATTTCGCCAATGCTTCCCAGTATACATAGCCTGTTGCCTGATATGCTAATGAGTAACCCTTGCATCCAAACGCTAATCTATCTGCATATTCAACATCTAACATTAGTGTTTTCTGATAGTCTGCGCTTATTGCAGTAATATTAAGCATATCTATCTCATAAACTTTCGCTCTATAAAGAAATGTAAGCGATGGCTTGTTTTTTATCTTATCAATGTTTTCTTTCAATCCAGTCATTAAAACATATACATCATAATCCTCACTGGCATAGGATGATAACGCATGAGAAAATTTGGCAATATTCTCACTATACATAATCTCATCGATAGTAATCAGTACCTTTATTCCATGCTTTTTTAATGTCTTGAGCATCATATCCAAAACATCATCATCGCTATAAGCCACTAATTCAGCATTCTCAAGCTGAACACCGAGACCTATTAATGAAAAATCAAGCTTTGCCCTAAGAAAAAGTGTCTTTAATTCCGGCATCCTATATAACTTGTTTGCCAAAGAATGTATCAA
>JAEEUS010000070.1 GCA_016290615.1 Lachnospiraceae bacterium
ACATCTGTCATAGCGCCGGTCAGTCCGGTCTGTTCTGCATCGCCGGAACCCGTGGTCTTGGTCATGTTGTCGCCCGCGGTGATGGTCACACTATATGAAGTCGCAGGCGTAGCATAACCATATACTTCAATTTTTTTAATACCTTTAGACTGATTTGCCAAAATTGGGACGCCATTTACTTTCGGTGTCTTATCCTCTTCCGTAGTTTCCACTACAAATGGCGCTTCGCTGTCTGTTGCTGCACGGTCTTTGTCATCATAGAATACGCATTTGGTGATGGTATATCCTTCGGCAGGGACAACGGTTGCTGTCCAACCATAGCCCCACCATCCCCAGATAGCGATGTATGATGAGCTACCGTATGGCGAATAACTGAACGAAACGGTTGCTACATTCGCTGTGCTGTAGCTAGCCTGTTCCTGACCTGTTGCCGTAATGGTAGTGAGTAATTCTTCAGTAGGTGCTGCATATGCCGTCAGGCTAATTCCTGACATCAATCCGACAACCATCGCCATCGTCAGCAAAAAACTTATAATTATCTTACTTATTTTTCGTTTCATGTAACACTCTCCTTCTGTTATATATTATAAAAACCGCCGAATTTAACAAGGCTTATTAAGCCTATTAAATCCGACGGTTATCCATCATAATTATAAATAGTTATCTCCGAAAAAAGGACATAGTAATAGCTTATGCGATGCGATGCGATGCGATGCGATGCGATGCGATGCGATGCGATGCGATTAAGTATGTCCATTTTCCGCATAGTTGTCAAGTCCCTTTCCTACATTTTCTTATTAATTCAGCTATTATAAATCTCATAAATCAATCATTAAGTCATCATAAAATTACACTACAAGTGTATCAAATTTTAGGCAATTTTTCAATGAAACGTACCATGATATTTATCTGATTTTTATCAAATATCTTTAATAATCATCTTATTTAACTGCTACAAATATACAAACCAAAATCATATCAAATAAATTTCATAAAACGATTTACACACTTTCCTCTACCTTTGAAAAGAACCGCTTTAATTCCATTATAGGAATAGGTTTAGAATACTTATATCCCTGCAGATATGAGGCCGACATATCAATACACTTCTTTTCATCTTCCTCATTTTCAACACCCTCATATAATACAGAATAGTCAAGTCCCGAAAACATACTGGCCATACTTTCAACCATCTTTTCCGATCTTAAATCACTGCCACTCGCAAGTACCAGAGACCTGTCAAACTTGATGATATCAAAAGGAAGTTCCATGATTCTCTCCATATTTGAATATCCTGTTCCAAAATCATCCAGATAGAACTTAATACCTTTTTCTTTAAGTTCCTCTATCTTATTTTTCATAATTATAAAGTCACTCTCTGTCTGTGATTCAGTAATCTCTATGGCAACTTTCTCCTCTGGAATTCCACTTTCGCATATGATCTTATGAATATCCTGCGTAAATGATTCTTCCTTCAGCTCTGAGACAGCTACATTAACAGATATTCTATTTACCTCGTAACCTTCCTTTAACAGATACCTGATCTCATCACATGTTTTTTGAAGAATTATCTCTGTTAAAACATGTATATATCCATTTTCTTCTGCTAACGGAATAAATTGATCCGGAAAGATAAGCCCAATCCCTGGAATCTTAAGTCTCATCAAAGCTTCCGCTGTATCATATTTCCCTGTTTTTATGTTATAAACAGGCTGACAATAAGCAAGGACTCTCGGATCACGCAAATTTTTCCCTTTATATATGTCAGCAATTTCACTTAAAATCTTTTCATATCTTTCAAACTGTTCCACATCTTCATATCCAACCATATGGATTTCATTAGCTTCCATATTTCGATGGATACTTTTAATAAAACTAACAAACTCATTATTTTTGCTTATCTCATCAAAACACTCGCCCATTACAACTTTATAATCAAATCCATATTTATCATATTCACCTGAGAGATAATTTAGAATTCTGTTAATCTTATTTTCATAATCCGGATTGGTCTTTTTCTTAGCTATTAGAATAATATGTGCATTTGAAACCTGAAACAAAACAGCATTATGGAAATACTCAGTGGAAAACTTTCTGATTGAATCCTGAAGTGTTTTAGGCAAGACTGCTCCTTCAGAATCATATTCAGGAATATATAAGCTAAAGAATAATAATTCTACCTTTCGTCGATAATTATATTCAACCATATCCTTGAGAGCTGCAACATTAATTGCACCTAATTCTATATCATATGGAGTTGAATGAACCAAATATAGCATTCCAATCGTCGGAAACATAAAGGAAACTACTGTAAAAGATGACTGACCATGTTTTCCTTGGAGAAATAATATCAGAAATGCAACAATCATGGTTCCATAAAAACCATACATTACATATTTATATACTCTATCCCTATATGCCACCATCAAAAATATAATAACCGCAACAAAGGCAAGATATCCATATAGAAAAATATTGTATCCGGTTATAGCCGTTCCATCTTTATTAAGCCTGAATCCTGTTCCACTAACTGTCGTAATTATATCCGTTAATATAATAGATATATATATCCCACTGGAAATTATCATTGTCGGAATCTTCTTTTCTCTTTCCAAATGCTGCAATTCAACAATATATACCACATATAGCAGTAAATTAGAAAAAAGGAATCCATGATATAAACACCTTATTACATATACTGCAGTGTATTTACCATCTGTAATACCTGAATATATATGATGATAAATCACATCAGAAAAAGCAGCCAGCATAAGATAGGCCACTATGTTAAGATAAAGATAAAAGCTTCGGGTCTTATTTACATACGAAGTAAATATTAAAATCAGAATCACAAAACATGTTGCAATGACTGTAATATCTCCAACCGGCGAATAGTTGTCGAAATATAGTTGCCCAGCAACCCCTCCCATTCATGTATCCTCCAATTTTTTATTTTCCCCCATACCTTCACTGCAAACAAAAATAAAGAAACAGTATTTAACAGGACTCACGCCCTGTTAAATACTGTTTCTTAGTGTTTTTGTATTCATCACAAAAAGAACAGATCACTGCTGTCTGCTGTCTGCTGTCTGCTGTCTGCTGTCTGCTGTCTGCTGTCTGCTGTCTGCTGTCTGCTGTCTGCTGTCTGCTGTCTGCTGTCTGCTGTCTAAAGATTGTCTTAAACTATTTTTCATCTGTCAAGTCCTTTCTTAGATCTGTTCTCTAGTCGTCATATCATCTTTTTTCAACAAGTCCAACATATGTAGCACGTTCAGCTTGTGGAATATTTAAAAGATCCATAGCCTGATCAGCAGTATATTTTAATTTTTCCATTATATCGATTATGTGACTAGTGGTTGTCTGTTCTTTCGTCTTCTTTGCTGTCTCATTTCGCATATCTTCCATAACTCTACACATTTCAGCCACCCCTTTCTCATCTTCTTTATAAAACCTGACTTTTTCTGCCAGTTCCCTAAAATTCATATCATCTGCATCTGTACAGAAGAAATCATGCATAAGCTTTCCGAGTTCTGTAGATGCATTTTTATCTGCTCCATTAACATAGATGATATGTTCACCATCATCAAACGATTTTCCTGTATTTGTTATCTTTCGTTCGATCTTATATAGCGGAAGTCCTTCCCCAATAACATCATTCTCTGTAATAAATATAACAAATGTTTCCGGCAGATCTGAATAATCTTCTCCTGACTTTAGCAAATGTGCATCAAGGATACTTGAGTGATATCTTGCCCTTTTTCTGTCTGCACCTTTATCCGATCGTTGAACCTCAATGTTATACTTCTTACCAGAATCATCATCTGCATCAATATCTAAACAGATATCTCTACCAAGTAAGTTCTTCATCTGTCTTTGTGTTGTCACACTCTTAACTCGTATATCCGGCTTATCAAGAATGATTCTGAGAAGAAGCTCAGCACCTTCAATATAGCCATCAAAACATGCATTCATAAAATCATCATCTATCAGCCTAAGTCCTCTAAGACGTTGTAAATCTTCCTGATGTAGTCTTTCCTTTTCAGCTGAATCTATTTCTACATCTGAATATACTGATGCTTTATTCTTTCGAACCTCTTCAAGTTTTCTATTTAGTTCTTCTATTTGATTAAGTATTTCCTGTTCTGTCATCGTCGCTCCTAATTTTATAATATCATATTAGGTATAATAGGTATCGATTTGTTTCTACAAATCGATGCTCCAACCAAAGGGAGGACACGCTACCCAAAGGGGAGCAATTTTATGAAATATAATCTTGGTACAATCATCTGAATCACCATAGATACAGTTGATAAACAGATTAAAATATAGCTTTTCAGAATGATTATACCAAAAAAACCACCGTCTCTCAATGAAAACACACGATTTACATATCCCTTATTGAGTCAATAAATATGTGATATCTCATCATCTTCTGATTTTTTAATAATACCCCCTGTTCCTCTTACAACTTCTTACATATGCTCGCCCGGCACTGTATATAAGGTGAACTATAATGTTTAACCAAATTAGGTTGATAGATAAGATGGATGTGATTTCTTCTGCAAAGAAGATTGTTATAGCAAGTGCGATTACTGCAACCCACATGGATATATGGTCAGCTATTTCTTCTTTGTACCATTTGATGTATTTCTTTCCGGCAAAGTAGATTATCATCCCAGGGACACCGCATATCAAGGTCATAATGATCACTATAATCATGTAGTGTAGTATCTGCTGCATAACATAAACTTCGACTTCATTTGCAGCTCTGGCACACCACATTCCAGCTGAGAATGCGCTAGTTGCAAGTGATTTTATTACCTTAGCAATTCCTGTAAAAAAGTTTATCAAGTTCTCGGTGAAGCGCTCTGACTTAGCAGCCATAAACAATGTTATTATTACTGCATATAAGACCGTGCTCCAAAGTTCAGACTGAATAGCAGCTATCATTGCTTTGTATTTAGCATCGGACTTTTTGATTCTTCCTCTATGCTCCTTTTCCAATGCTGTTTTATACTTATTAAACATGATAGTGGCACCTCTGACGATTATGTCATCCTGCTCCCTTATCTTTACATCAAGTTCCGCTTTGGAAGATTTATATTTTTCCTTTTGACTAATAAGATCATTATTTTTTTCTTCATAGTCCTCCTTAACGGCTGTGATCTCTTCTTCGCTTTTTCGCCTTATCTCGCTCAGCTCGTTCTCTCTCTGCCTGTCTCTCTCTTTCAGCTTCTCGTTCTCTTTCTCTATCAAGTCTGACTTGCTCTGCCTCACGAGCTTCTCGCTCTTTATCTGCAATTCCCTCGTTAGCTCTCGCACTGCTGATTGCAGCTCTGACTTCTCTGAGGAAAGAGTCCTGTTCTGTGTCTTCAGCTTGTTGTTCTCTTCCAAAAGGTTGTCGTTCTCCTTCTGCATCAGTTCCAACTGTGACACCAGTTCCTCTACGTTCCATAATGGCTCTGATTCTGTCATGTAATTCCTGCTCCTTTTCAGTTTTTATTCTTTTAAGTTCTGCAATTCGGATATCTGTTTCTTCAATATCTCTATCTGTCTGTTCGATTTTTTCGTCTGTGAAAAGAGTTTCTGATTCTCTTTGTTCAAGTTCTCGTTTAATTTTTCCAGCTCGTCTATCTCTTCCTCTTTCTCCTGAAGAGTTAGTTTCTGTTCTGTTATGATATTCTCCAATTTGGATATTCGGCTCTGCAGAGTCTGGTTCGTTATATTCAGATCCTCGTTCTCCTTCTCCAACTCTTCCATAAGAGCTGTAAGCTCGTCCTGGATTTCCAGAACCGATATCATTTCTTCCAGATTTTCTATTTTCAAATAATTTTGTAATTCTTTCATATATTCGTCTCACTTTCTTTGTAATTAGTTCAGATAATTCCTTAAAGCCTTTTACAATTTCATCTCTTAAGAGATTTCTCTTTTTGATATCTCTATTTATTTCACATCGTTCGGATGTCTTCCCCTCTTTTTCCATCTGTCTTGCTGTCACACCTTCATGGATGGTTGGTTCAATCTCCAGTCCCTGTCTTTCATAAGACCTGTGATCAATATGTAGTTCAGGTGGAAGATATCTGTTACAATGTTCAGCCCATGATTTTCTCCACTGCTCGCATTTACTGTGTTCATTCCAGTCATTTGCCGGAATAGAGATCCTTTCCCAGAGATATTCCGTTCCTTTACCTTTTCTAACACGGGTTTTCTGATTACCATTTTCATCCAGTGCCGGAATTCGATATTGGGAAGTATGTTCTCTATCTTTAGGATCATAGGAAGGCTTTGATGGATCATATATAGCTTTTCCATTTTTATCTCTATCATTTGCAAAAACGGAAGTCTGTTTCGACTGCCAGCCTTCTTCTTCATTTATTTCTCTTACTGTAAGCATTATATGAGCATGCGGATTTCCATCACCTTTATCATGAAGTGCCCAGTCTGCAATCATTCCTTTCGAAGTGAAGTTCTCTTTTATGAATTCTCTGATACATTCAATCTGTTCTTCCCTGGATAATTCATTTGGAAAAGCAACTTCAACCTCTCTTGCAAACTGTGCATCGGCTCTTTTTTCTACTTGCTGTACTTCGTTCCATAAAACTTCGCGATCCAGTAAACGGTCGGGCGCATTATCCGGAAGGATAATCTCATTCATGATCACTCCGCCTTTTCGTGTGTAATCATGAATGATGCCCGTTTCCTCGCTTGTAAGCTTTTCGCCTGAGCGATAAGCTGCTGCGGAAACGGCAGAGCGTCCACCGTTACGACCAATGATTTTTATAGAACAGTGATATATAGACATTTAACATCACCTTCTTTTTCATAAACATTTGTTAAATGGCGGGCGGATTGTTAAGGTGGCAAACCTTAACTCCCTCCAGGTGAAACCTGGCAGGAAGCCACCTGCGGCATGGACAGCGTCCATTGAGCATAGCAGTATATATGCAAAACCAAATCTGCAAACCTAGTGTAAGTTTTAACTGTGCAGATTCAGTTTTGGTAATGTACTGCGGGTGGGAGTCAAGGGGGCAAAGCCCCTTGCGGGTTATCCAAAAGGGCGGTGCCCTTTGGTGTCGTCTGCACAAGACCGCTCTCCGCGCAGGAGTGCTGCCTGCATAAGGCCCGCCGACGGAACGCGCCCGGCAGACTCTTTAAAGTCTGACCGGTTCGACCGCAGGGAGAAACTTATACAATATGGGCTCCGCCCATATATAAGTGCGCCCTTGTCGGGAAGAGGAATCACTCACCCGGGCTTCCCTCTGATTTATCATCTGCCTCCTTTTCAGGCGGTAAGTCTTTCTCCATTGCCTTACTGAAATACTTTCCATTTCTTTCCTGCATCTTTAGGAAATAACTGAGTCTTCTGAAATCATCATCTACGAAATCTCTTCCCAGTTCTTTTTCCACTATTGCACCGATCTGGATAAGCCTCTTGGTTCTGGCTTTCCTATCAGCCTCCTTTTGCTGTTTTTCAAGTTGCTTAACCTGAGCTTCGTATTGTCTGGCCTTCTCAAGCGCTTTTTCCATCATTTCATTTTTTTCATTTATTCTTTCTTCTAAAGTTCTTTTTGACGCCATACTTATTTCCTCCTGTGTGTTTTTGATTTTATGTTTCAATTGATAACCACCGGAGTCTGTGATAAACTTATCTTGCGTGTAGGTATATCAGGACTTCGGTCTGGTTACCAATTGGAGTGGCTGCTTAGTCACTCCTTTTTTAGTTGGTCACTGCTTTCGTCTCATTTCTGATCCTTAAATTGCAGCCTTCGTTAATAGCGATAAATCTTTCAAGTGCATCTCTTCTTATTACAATCTTTCTTCCGATTCGGAGTACCGGAAGCTTTTCCCATTCGATAAGTTTTCGGATTGTATTTCTTCCTATCCCTGTGTAATCAGATGCTTCTTCTATCGACATCGCATATTTGATTTCCTGCATACTGTTCGCCTCCTTTCTTTATGTTGCATACTGCAACCTCGTTTTGTTGCTATTATATATTTTAACTTTTTCTTTGTCAAGCATTTCGCATTTTATTATAATTGCATATTGCAATTTATTAAATGTTATGTTATTATCTTTTCAGATTCAAAAATGTATTTTCAAAATCAGCATTTAAGAAATCATAAAATTTAAAACAGCCATTTCAAAATAATGGCATACACCGGTAGAGGAGGTCTTAACAATGGTAGATAAAAAACTGCGTAAGACTATTGGGGAGAGAGCAAAATCCCGAAGAAAAGAACTTGGACTCACGATGGATTATGTGGCCGAGAGAATGGATGTCAACAAATCAACTATCCAGAGATATGAAAGCGGAACAATAGATAATTCAAAAAAACTCGTTATCGAGGGACTCGCAGCCGCACTTCATGTCACACCTGAGTGGTTAAGAGGCGAAACTGATGAACTGTCATCCGATAAAACAGACGGTACATTTATCAAGATTGAAGATTCAATGAAAAAGATTTTGGGAAGCTATCCCTTAAATGTTAGCTCCGATGAAAATGATTTTTCAGAAAAGATACTACTTCTCTTTTTAAAAGAGTACGAATTATTTAATGATTCATTTACAAATGCCGTGAATGAAACTTCTAAAGATAATTCAAAGCTCGCATCGATGGTAGGATTCGAATCTGAAGAAGAATATAATAATATGATATTTCTCAGGGAAATCACACATACAATCAACACATTAAATGACATAAGTGATATACTGAGACTGTATTCAAAAGATCCGGAGCGTGCGAAAGACCGCGTTAACAATCTACTAAGTTACCTCCTATAGGTTAGGCAGGCAGACGGAGTTTTGATATATCTACACGCAATAAAGATATATATAACATTGAGCCAAACCTTCGCAGCATAGCTGCTTGGCTCAATGCTACACGGATATCCTTCAGTTCCGATTGCCAGCCAGAAAGGAGAAGAAATAAATGGCAAAAGGATCTGTCAGAAAAAAAGGAAAGAAATGGTACTATCGATTTTATGTTGAGGATGAAAGCGGAAATCTCATCCAGAAGGAATTTGCCGGCACTGAAAGCAAATCTGAAACCGAGAAGCTTCTGAGAAACGCAATGGATAATTATGAAAAAAAGAAATTCATTGCAAAAGCGGATAATATAACCTTCGCTGAACTTCTCGACAAATGGGTTGAAGAAGATCTGAAAACCGGAACACTCAGTAATGGAACTGTTCATCACTACCAGTATTTAGCAAGCAGATTAAAAAAACATCCATTAGGGAAAAGAAAGCTTAAGACTATAACTTCTGAACATCTTCAGGATCTTGTTGATCTGCTGACTTTCGGTGGAGAATGTGGTGATTTCAAATCAAAAGGGTATGTGAAAGATGCAGTAACATCTTATACCTCCGTTTTGAATCATGCATTTAAGTTTGCAGTTTTCCCAAAGAGGTTTCTTACAGATAATCCAATGCAGTATGTCACTCGCCATAACAGAAATGATACCGCTGATATCTTCGAGGAAAGTGTATCTCCGAATGAATCAGCCACTTACCTGACATACGAGAAATTCACTGAACTTATTGAGTATCTTAAGAAGCACCACCCTTCAATAGTTCTCCCGGTACAGATATCATATTTTACCGGTCTGAGACTTGGCGAAGTGTGTGGGCTCACATGGCAGGACATCAATCTGGATGAACAATATCTCACTGTAAAGAGAAGCATTTCCTACAAATCAGTAAGACGTAAATTTGAGATAGGGCCAACAAAAAGAAGTAAAATCAGAGTGGTTGACTTTGGAGATGTACTAACCGGAATACTTAAAAAGGCAAAAACTGATCAACTAAAAAATAGACTTAAGTATGGTCAGCTCTTCAGCCGAAACTACTATTATGAAAGCATAGAAAAGAACAGAACTTACTACGATATGGTCAGCATCAGAGCTGATGAAAAAGTTCCTGATGGTTTTACAGAGATAGACCTTGTATGTACCAAGGACGATGGTTCCCACTTAACAAACAGTGGTATAGACTGTGCTTGCAGAAGGGTTTCAAAGAAAATCCCAGGACTCGCCGGCTTTCACTTCCACTTACTGAGACACTCTTATACAACTAATCTTCTATTAAATGGTGCTCAGCCTAAGGAAGTACAGGAACTGCTTGGACACTCTGATATAAGAACCACAATGAACATATATGCACATGCATCCAGAGAAGCAAAGCGCAGCTCTGCCAGACTCATGGATAAAGTGGCAAATGGAAACTTGTAAATGTTCCATACCCTTATATAAAAAACTTTCCCTTGTAAAATCCCCATAAGGGAAAATACAAGGGAAAATGATATAATTTGATAACTGAAAGTGCCTATAAACGGCTAAAATTAAGGCAATTCTTGGAAACAGTTAATTATATTCCGATTTATCCTCCAAATGCAGACTTCATTTTATTGAGAAAATTTTCATCTGCATACTTGATCGTCGGAATATGAATAAAGACAGCTCTTCCGTCAAATCTGGTAAGCCCATACCAAT
>JAEEUS010000071.1 GCA_016290615.1 Lachnospiraceae bacterium
CATACATGTGGATGCAGGAAAGACAGACAGAAGCAAGACCAGCGAACTGATCCCTTCAATAGTTGGATGGATCAAAAGTGTGGGATACGAGTGTGAGGTAAAACCTGATTCGTTCGTATCGAGCACTATAGCAGACAGGTTGAGCAAATGATGTTATTATGTGTTTGGTAGCTAATCAGATTTACTTTTTCATTTGGGTTGCGGATGTCGCGGGTTCAAATCCCGCCAGACCCACTGGGGTCTGTAGCTCAGTTGGTAGAGCGCCGATTTTAATCTGATGATATCACCAATGATTCACAGCTAGTGTCACTTACTTTTAAATTGGTTTGACAGGTTCGAATCCTGAGACAGTGGCACGATATTTAGTGTTCTGATAGCTAGTCGGATTTACTTTTTTACAGACTGTTAACCTTATCAATCCGGCAATAACATCAGAAGAAAAGGAGGAAAAATGTTAAAGGAGATATATTTAAATTACTTATTCGAAAAGCATATCCTAGTTTGTGACAGGGATGTCGCTGAACAGAATTCCTTTGAGGTACTGTTCACACTTGCAAATATGTTTAACATCCGCATAGATAAGGGAGCAAAGTATGCCCAAAGATGGATGATCAACTATGCTTCAGAGCAGTTAGGCCAGAATGTACCTGAGCCCTTTTATAAGGGATTTCCTCAGAGCGTGAGAGAGCTTACTTCTGATCAGTTACTTTTCGATCAGTTGTTTCAGTACGTTAGAACATATGGAATGGGTGATTTTTCAGAGGCAGGACAGTCATTATTTGAAGAGAATTTTGATAGGATTGCCTTTAAGGAAGAGGCAGATATAAAAGTCTTTTCTATAGTCACTGAAGACGAGGCATATGCTAAGCTAGTCGGTTTAACAGATGAGCTTTTGATGTCAACAAGACCACTTTCTGACAGTCAGTATGAGCTCGTAAAGGATCTCATATGTTCAGATTCTTATGAAATAAAGGATATCGCATCAAAGAACACTTGCATAAGACTCTTAGTTGATCTAAGAGATCTAAGATTTGCAAAGTTTTTGTATCTTTCAGATGTCATAAAAGTTGTTGATGAGATCAATTATGCTGAATATGGCAACAAGCAGCTGAATAAGCTAAATCTCAAAAATGTTGACAGAAAGTTCTTAACTAAACTCATAAATGCGCTTTTTGATGAATCAAGATGTGATATAAGAAACTGCTATGAGAGGAAAAAGATCTGGAACGGTCTTTTACATCACATCCATTATAAGGCCGTATCAGATGAAGCAAAGAGCTTTGTAGACGCTATGCGCTCTGATAAAAACGAGTCTGTTTTCTCTGAATTTGAAAGATCTATGAATCAAAAGAGCATTAAAAATGCCGTTGACACTCTAAAGAGATCAAAGGGTGCTTCAAGCATCTTAAGAAATCTAAATTACATCATAAGCAGATGTGATAACGATGAGGATATTGATTATGTATTGAAAAGCATTAGTACAGATAACACCATAGTTCTCTTACAGGTACTCATGCAGTATGCACATTATAAGGGAACCGGTGCAAGAGCTTTCAAGTTCACAAAGCATAATAAGTTAAAAGTCCATGTGGAGACAGATGAAGAAAAAGCTGCAAGAAGATCAGTCATATCAGCAGATGTGATCGATAAGATTACGGATAAGATAAGAGAGGATCTAAAGCTTTGTCTAAAGGGCAGACTGGGTAAGGTCTATATCGATCCTGATATGGTCAATTATGCACTGCCTTTACAAGAGAACACTTCACAAGGCGGTTTCGGGACACTTACAAGAGGTTCAAAGATACGCATCGGTGAGACTAAGAAACTCCGTGTGTTCACATATTGGGAGAAAGTCAACGATATCGACCTTTCTGTATTCGGGATAGATGAATATGGAAACAGAAGAGAGTTCTCATGGAGAACAATGGCTAATAACCAGTCTAAAGCTATAACATATTCCGGAGATCAGACAAGCGGGTACAATGGCGGAAGCGAGTATTTTGATATCGACATGGATGAGTTTAGAAAGCTATATCCGGATACAAGATATATGATCCTTTGTGATAACGTGTTTTCTGGCTCACCATTTAGCAAGTGCTTCTGCAAGGCTGGATATATGACAAGAGATATCAACGATTCCGGTCAGGTCTATGAGCCAAAGACAGTAAAGACGGCATTTATGATCAATTGTGATTCAACGTTTGCGTATCTGTTCGGTGTTGATCTTAAAACAAATGAGCTTATCTGGTTAAACACAACAAGAGACAGCTCAACGATCGTAGCAGGTGATACCGAGATGGATTTCTTGCTGGATTACTTTGATGTTACCGATACTTTGAATGTCTACTCATTCTTTGAGATGATGGCTGATGAAGTAGTAAGTGACATTAACGAAGCACAGGTTATCGTTACTGATAAGCCGGTAAAAACAGACAGTGATGCTCTGATCATCAGAGAGTTTGATACTGAAAAGATGATCGCATATCTAAATAATTAGAAAGGAAAAGACCATGAATACAATGACAAACATTCAAACTTCATCATGTGAAAGAATCCAGGTACGAATCAGCGTCTGGTCTGTTTGTCATGCAACTCTATACATGGTCACTCATATGGGAGATATGACTTAGATCACTGTTTATGATCATGAGCGGTTGTTTCCTGTAGAGAAGGGAATAACCGCTTTTTTATTTGCTGCGTTGGCTCAAATGGTACAGCACCGGTCTTGAAAACCGGCATTCCGCAAGGATATCAGAGTTCGAATCTCTGGCGCAGCGTATAGGCTTGTGGTGCAAGGGTAGCACATGAGACTTTGACTCTCACGATACAGGTTCGAATCCTGTTAAGCCTGTTTTTGCTCTGTTAGGCTAGTGGATAAACCAAGTGGCTACGAACCATTAATTACCCGTTCGAATCGGATACAGAGCATATGCGAATGTAGCTAAGCGGTAGAGCACCACTCTGATAAGGTGGGGGTCACAGGTTCAAATCCTGTCGTTCGCATCATATCTGTGTAGCCAAAAAGGATAAGGCATGGGTCTTCTAAACCCACATGTGCAGGTTCGAATCCTGTCACAGATATTTTGACGGTGTAAGCCTAACTGGTAAGGCAGGTGATTGCTAATCACCGAGTATTCGGTAATCCCGATGTTCGGGTTCAAGTCCCGGCGCCGTCGTATAGTTTTGAGGTGTGATATCAGTAAGACGCGCTCCCAAACAGGATGGCTCACATAAGAAACAGTTAAGAATTAAACAGGTTTCTCTTAAAGAATAATTTTTTAAGATGTGTTAGTATTCGCAATGAGAGGAATATTAAGAAGGAGGACATTTCTTATGTGTTTTGGATTCTCTTATATAGGTTTGATCTGGATCATCATGCTTCTTGTTCCAAATATCATATGGACTAAGAACAAGCCTGCTGACTATGACAGATATGTGGTTAATGAGAATAAGGTTCTGCTTGTATTGGAAAGAGCAGGCGAGTTCATTGTCACACCGGTGGCACTGATGTTCTCAGACTTCAACTTTAAAGGTTGGAATTTCTGGGTTACAGTGCTTCTTGTTTCGTTCTTATGCATGGTTCTTTATGAGATCTTCTGGATCCGATACTTTAAGAGTGAAAAGGCAATGAAGGATTTCTACACAGGAATTCTTGGAATTCCGGTTGCTGGAGCCACGCTTCCTGTTGCTGCATTTTTACTTCTTGGGATATATGGTGGAAACAGTCTGATGATCTTTGGTTCAATCATACTTGGAATCGGACATATAGGAATACATCTTGCACATAAAAAAGAAGTATGTGGATCAAGTCCCCAAAAGCACATTGTTCTAAGGATACTCATTGCCATACCCAAAGCAATCTTTTTCATAATTCTGACAGTTGTGATGGCATTTTTTGTCATCACGATCATAGGAAGAAATATAAATCAGGTTAAACGTGCAATTGACTATAAGGGTGGGATAAACAAATCAGAATATATAATGCTTAACGATCAAGAACAGTATATCTTAACACTTGGTCATGATACATCAAATCCTGTCATCATAAGCCTTCATGGAGGACCGGGTGCGCCTTCCACCATTACGGACTACTGCTGGCTTGATTATCTGACGGATGATTATACCATTATCTCCTGGGATCAGAGAGGCTGTGGCAGAACATATTATCATAATGTGAAAACAGATCCTGATAACAGTACGGTTTCTTTTTATCAGGCCGTTAAAGATCTGGATGCGTTGGTAGATTATGCCTGTGAAAAGTATGGTCAGGATAAAGTGATCATTATGGGGCACTCATACGGAACTCTATTGGGGAGCCAATATGTACTCGATCATCCCGAAAAGGTTTCGGGTTATGTAGGGATCGGACAGGAAGTAATGGAAGAAGGGCTGTATGCATATAAGTATTCATACGAGGATGCTTTAGCCAAGGCAAAAGAAGCCGGTGATGACACAACAGAAATGGAGAAAGCGTATGAGAAACTTGTAGGTGAGCCGACAGTTGCAAATATGTCCGCACTGGATTCTATCACGGCTGCTTATCATCCTGTTAGTGTAACGGAAGATGTATCTACAACAGCAACGTTCTTTTCGCCATATGCCGGAGTTGATGATTTCAGGTGGTATTTCCTTATATTGTCAACGATGCTTGGCAATACCACATACGAAGATCTGCAAAAACCACTGATAGATTACTTGCTTGATTTTAATGCATATAAAAGAAGTACCGATTATATAGTACCTGTGCTTTTTATATCCGGTTCAGAAGATTGGTCATGTCCTGTAGGACCAATAAAAGAATACTATGAAGTTATAACAGCTCCGAGTAAGGAGTTATATCTCGTAAACGGATGTGGTCATTCTCCGCAGGGGCAGTTACCTGAGGAATTTGTGAATGCTATAAAGGCGTTTTTGAAATAGCTTTAAAAATAACTAACCAAGCACACTGTAAAATAGTGAAAAAATAGTGTAATTTTAATGGAAATTTCAGAGCAATCCTGATACAATCATCTTGAGGTGATTTGGCGTGATCAAAGCAATACTTACCAACGAGATTCTTAAGTATATAATCGAGATCGAAAAAAACAGATTTAGAGTATCCACTATAAAGATGTCTCGGTCTGTAGCAAACAGACTACGTAAAAGCTCAAAAAAGAAGAGCTCCTATGCTTCAAACAAGATCGAAGGAAATCCTCTTTCCGAGAAGCAGGTTGATGAAGTGATTGATCGGGATGAAAGAAAACATTTCTTAAAACCCGAGCAGGAAGTGAGAAACTATTTTCTTGCATTAAATTATCTGGAGGAAAAGGCAAAAAAGAAAGAGAAGTTTTCAAAAAAACTGATCCTCGATGTGCAGAAGTATGTAGAAAAGGGTGCATCAAAGGAAAAGATAGGCCTTCGTGGTCCTATGCCTCCAGGGGTACTTTTTGCCGTATATGATTCCCAAACGGGTAATCCTGATTATATCCCTCCGGAGTATTCGGATATTCCGGGCTTGTTGGATGAGCTGGTAGAATATGTAAATACAACAGACGACCATCCTCTTATTGTTGCGGCGGTTGTTCATTATCAGCTCGTGACAATCCATCCTTTTGAAGATGGAAACGGTAGAACTGCGCGCCTTCTTTCAGGGTATGTTCTTGACGTTAATGGATTTGGATTCAATGGCATTGGTTCCTTGGAAGAATATTTTGCTTATGATGTGAATGAATACTATGAATCCATTCAGATGGGATTGCCGACCTTATACTATTCAGGAAGAAATGAGCCACCGCACCCCGAAATATGGATTAACTATTTTCTTCGGATGGTCCAGCTTTATTCAAATAGGGTCTGCGAGCTCTCGGAAGCTTCGAACACCGAAGAAATAACAGGAAGTCTTTCTTATCTGAAAGGCAAAGAGAAAGAACTGCTTCTGTTTCTTATAAAGCATTATAAAAGGGAATTCACTCCGATTGAAGTCAGTAAGGAATTTGCTGTAACAAATAAGACAATAATAAACAGATTGTCAGTTCTTGTTAAGAATGGATTTGTTGAACCGGTCATGGTAAACGAACGTGTTAGATCATATAAGCTTAGTACTTTTACAAAAGATCATGAAAAAGAATTGAAGAAATCATTACAATAGTTATAATACCTCAGCGAGAAAACCCTTTCCTGGGAAAGGTGTATTAGAGAGAGCGCAGAAAATAATTCCAAATTGCGAGACGTACCTGCTGAAAGGGCGCGGCCACATGAATTTTCTGACAAATGAAGAAAGGAAAATGATCGTTGATTTCCTATTAGGTTAAATTCCAGTTTAAACGAATACAACGAATTGACATTCAAGAAGGAAATATGCAAGATAATAAGCAAGATAATAAGCAAGATGAAATGGAGTGGACAAGCATATGGGGAATTATATTCCAACTTATGATATCCCGTACACATCAAATGATATTATGGCCGGACTTGGACTAAAGTCTAAAGAAACACTTCGAAAGAACTATATTAATCCTGCGATTGAATTAGGAATGATATGTATGACAATACCTGATAAACCTAATAGCAAAAATCAAAGATATGTTAAAGTGTAAGATTTTGTATTCCAGGATAACGTTTCAGAGTCTGAAATTATAAATGGTTGATTGCATTTGTTAATGTGAAAGGTAATTCTAAGTGAATATTGAGATATGTACAATGCAAGACCAAGACTATCTGATTGATAGATTGGTGGAATATAACCTGTCTCAGGTGAAATCAGAACAAGAAGAGAATTTTATAGATCTCAGTATGAAGGTTGTTGAGGATGATAAGATCATAGCCGGGATCATCGCAAAGATGTATTGCTGGAATATAGTATATGTTGATACGCTTTGGGTCGATCCAGATTACAGGGGAAGAAGAATTGGAGAAAAGTTGCTTACCATGCTTGAGAATGGGGCTAAATTGAAAGGCGCTAAATTAGTTCATTTAGATACTTTCGCTTTTCAGGCAAAGGATTTTTATCTGAAGCAGGGCTACGAGATTTTTGGTAAGTTGGAAGATTGCCCTGAAAATCATTGCAGATATTACATGAAAAAAGCATTGCAGCAGATAGAATAAAAACACCTTATGATAATGAGGAATAAAATGAATTAAGAAATTCTAAGAATTGATGGTAGTTTATACCGGAAGTTATCGCTCTAAGCTAACTGAATAATGAAACCTAAAACGGCGGTTATGAGAGAGATCTTGTAGCCGCCGTTTTTTACAAAAATCACAAAAAGAATCTTGACGGCTAATTCAAATTAGCTTATAATGGGCTAAATTAAATTAGCCAACAAGGGGTAAGCATATGGATACAAAACAAAGGATTCTTGATGAAGCGCTGACGCTCTTCTCAGAAAAAGGTTATGCCAACGTTTTTGTAAACGATATAGCGGAAAAGGTCGGGATCAAAGCACCTTCTTTGTATAAGCATTACAAAAACAAGCAGGCGATCTTTGACGCCATCATCGCTGAAATGAATCACAGATTTGAACAGCAGGCGCATACCTTAAGCATAAACGGTACCGATCCGACCGCAGATGCTGAAGTTTATAAAAACATGGATGAAGATCATCTGGTCAAACTGGGAACCGATCTATTTACGTACTACCTTCATGACAGTTATACCAAGCGATTTAGAAAAATGCTGACACTTGAACAGTTTCAGGATGAAGACCTTGCAAAGGTATACTCTAAACAGTATTTTGATATGCCGCTAACTTACCAGGGGATGCTTCTTGGACTGCTGGTAGCTCAAGGATTTCTGGTGGCAGATGACGTTCCGGTAATGACGCTTCAGTTTTATGCTCCCATATATATGCTCCTTACCGTTTGCGACAGAGAACCGGAGAGAGAACAGGAAGCGCTTAAGCTGATGGAAAAGCACATCCGGCAATTCGATAAACTCTATGGGAGGAATTTCTGATGAAGATAACGGTTATTAACGGTACGGAAAAACATGGTGTTACATACAGGCTTAAGGAGATCTTTCTGGATGAGTTAAGAGACCGCTCAGAGATCACTGAGTTTTATCTTCCCAGGGATTGTCCGGGTTTCTGCATCGGATGTACGGCCTGCTTTCGAACGTATGAGGATAAGTGCAAGGATGCAGAATATACTCAGAAGATCGAGAAGGCTTTACTTGAAGCAGATCTGCTCGTATTCACATCACCTGCATATGTCTTCCATACAACCGGTGCCATGAAGGCAATGCTGGATCACTTCGGATACAGATGGATGCCACACAGACCTGCGAAGGAAATGTTTGGAAAGCGTGCTGTAATAATCACACAGTGTTTAGGCGCAGGGGGAAAATCGGCAGCAAAAGATATCAAAGACAGTCTTTCATGGTGGGGTGTCAGCGATATCAGGGTATGTAGCTTTAAACTGATGAGCGAGATCGACTGGGAAAAAATCCCGGAAAAAAAGAGGAGACAGATAACGGCAAAACTGGCTGGTACCGCAGCTAAGGTAAAACGGATAGATTTTTCACGGCCCGCAAGAACAAATTTTATGACCAAATGCAAGTTCTATGCAGTAAGAATGCTGCAGACCGGACTCGGAAAGGCCGATCCGGAGTATACGGATTATAAGTATTGGAAGAGTAATGGTTGGATCGATAAAACCAGACCGTGGAGATGAGAAATAGGCTATGGAAAACGTAAAATCATTTTTGACAAGGATACGTAAGCCGGATAATGTGTAGTAAAATAGCATTTAAAAGACAAAGAATGAGCATGCTTAAAACAAAGCACTTTAAACTGCAGGAAAGGAATCTTAATGCCTGATTACAGAAAAACAAAACTTGCGTGTTATCTGGGATTTATAACCCAGGCAATAGCAGCAAATTTCGCACCACTCTTATTCTTGAAGTTTCATAAGGACTATGGGATAAGCCTTGGAAATATTGCTCTTATTTCAACCGTTTATTTTTTTATGCAGCTTCTTATAGATCTTTTCTGTGCGAAGTTTGTTGACAGGATAGGATACAGGGTCTGTATTGTGATATCGGAAGTCTGTTCTGCTGCGGGACTTATAGGGCTTGCCTTTTTACCTGATCTTCTTCCTGATGCATTTGCAGGAATACTGATCAGTGTAACAGTGTATGCCATGGGATGCGGGCTTATCGAGGTACTGGTAAGTCCTATCATAGAGGCATGCCCTTTTAAAAATAAAGAAGCGACAATGAGTCTTCTGCATTCCTTTTACTGCTGGGGATCTGTCGGGACCATAGTGATATCAACTGCGTTCTTTGCGTTATTCGGGATGGACAGCTGGAGATGGCTGACAATTATCTGGGCGTTGATCCCGGCATATAACATCTATAATTTTGCTACATGTCCCATAGTTCCTATAGTGGAAGACGGTAAGGGAATGGGCATCAGACAACTGGGGGCAAGACCGCTTTTCTGGGTAGCGATCTGTCTTATGGTCTGTGCAGGGGCCTCGGAACTTGCCATGGCACAGTGGGCATCGGCATATGCTGAAGCTGCCCTGGGTCTGTCCAAAGCCCTGGGTGATCTTATGGGACCATGTATGTTTGCGGTCACTATGGGAATAAGCCGTGTTATATATGGAAAGTATGGAGATAAGCTTGATCTGATGAAATTCATGGTTGGCTCGGGAGTTTTATGCATTTTCTGTTATCTTTGTACATCACTTTCAACTAATCCTGTCATGGGACTTACAGGATGTATCCTATGCGGTTCTTCGGTCGGTATCATGTGGCCCGGGACTATCAGCATCTCATCAAAGAGATTTCCCGGAGGGGGAACAGCGATGTTTGCACTCCTTGCCATGGCCGGTGACCTTGGAGGCAGCATAGGACCTGCTGTCGTGGGAAAGGTTACACAGTATGCAGGGGATGATATCAGAGCCGGCATGGGAGTAGGACTTATTTTCCCTGTAGTCCTTATAGCCATGCTGATAATAATGAGCAGGGCAAACAAAAGACATGACTGAATCTGAATGATCTTAAGGATCATATACGGTTTGCAAAGGAGATCTATAAATGACTCATATCATGAACTTATGGGACGACTCTTTTAAGGCAGTGAACTACCCCAACCTGCGCTTCGCTTAGGAAGGGGCTTCCTGCTTCAACCACCACTGCGTTAACTAAGATATACCATGAACACAAAAAGGACTCCGCGTGATATGTACCCAGAATCCTGGACACATATTTATGAACTAGGTTTAACACATGGATGCTATCCTGTA
>JAEEUS010000006.1 GCA_016290615.1 Lachnospiraceae bacterium
TCCATTAAGCTTAACTGGCATATCTAGCTGTATCCTTCTCCCAATGCCTGATGACTGTATCATATCTGATATTGAAAGGCTCATTACAAACTGAAACAGATATATGCTTGTTAAAACTATATAAAATCCCCCCAGGTACTGAGTACCCTTTGTAGCTACCTCGTTGATCACTCCAATGATGAAAAATATAATCAGAAATATACAATTCGTCTTGAATTTGAAACTGTATTTGCAAAGCTTTAAGAATTTTATCATATCTTTCATTCTAAATCCCCCATAAATTACATATGATCCTTATATGATTCCTTTATCTTTTTTGAAGCAAAGAGCTGTGTAAATATAACACCGCATGCTAATAGCACTATCAACGCGATCATCACCGGTACCGCATTAATCAACTTATTTATACACAGAACATCGATTGTCAGTCCCACGATCAAAAAAGGAGCCGATGTCATTATTAAGAATCCGTACATTGTAACGTATCTGGTAAAACTTACCGACCATACACTTACATTTGCAAGAGTAAGCGCACATACTATTAATGCCTTGGGATCGTCAACTGATCTTGATACTAGTATTCCCGGTATCAGTGTATAAGCTATCGTTCTTACTATTCGTAGTATCGAATCAGAAAGCATGCTCTTTTTTACGAGATTCATTCCATTTATAGAAGTTTTTAAATATTCCATGCCGAAATTGTTCTTTCGATATATCGCTCCGTAACCAAAGTATTCTGTCGAAATCTCATATATCATCAGCCATGCCTGAACAAACAGAAATATCTCAGCATATACAAATCCTATAACCGATCTGTAAAACAATCCAATGATCATAAAAACAAGTGGCACTATAATATTTGTAATGTTGAAATATCTTCTTCCTTCTACTGCTTTATGAGTTTTTAACATATCAGATTACCATCCTTGTATTCTTCTTCATTACTGCAATACTTATCTGATATAGCGAAGGTGTTTCTCTTGTAAGGTTCATACCAGCAAGCTTATCAAGATCTTGTGAAAGACAGATCCCTTCAAACCCGTATGGATTAACAGTTATTGAATAAAGGATATTCTTGGCAGCTTCTGTATCTTCTGCGTCACCTTTTACAAGAATATATTTTTCCTTTAGTTCATCTACGAATCCTTTTTCAACAATTTGACCGTGCTCCATGATTATCGCATAATCAGTAATGCTCTCCATATCTGCTACGTTATGCGTTGAAAAGAATACTGTATGATTTCCTTCTCCGTTATTGATATAGTCTCCGATCATAGAATTGAGTACATCTCTCATGAGCGGATCAAGAGGTGAAGCAGGCTCATCAAGTATCAGAAGATTTGTGTCTCTTGCAAGTACTGTCGCCAGCATCAGTTTCATCTTTGTTCCGTCTGAAAGATCGCCGTTTTTCTTTTTAGGATCAAAATCATGATCACCAAATAGTGCTAAACGGATACAGAGTTCCCTGAACCTGTCCTTTTTAAAGTTATCAAATATCAGTTCACTTATCGTCTCAATATCTCCAACGCTCCATGTTGGCAAGAAGTACTTGCCTGGGCCGGTATATCCTATGCTGTTCTTTACTTCAGGATTTGATTCCTTTTCATTTACGGAATACTTGTCGAAATACGTGATTTCTCCCTTAAAATCGAGTCTTATACCTGAAAGCATATTGAGTAGTGTTGTCTTACCTGCACCATTCTCTCCTATCAGAGCTGTTGCAAATCCCTGAGGTATCTCAAATTCAGGTATATCGAGTTTGAAATTCTTATACTCCTTAATTAGATTCTGTCCTTTTACAGCTATTGTGTAATTCATACATCCTCCTGTGAAAGCATATATAATGCTTTTAATGTTTCAATAAGTTCGGATTCAGTGATATTTGCGATCTTTGCTGAATTTATCGCATCGTTAAGCGAATCTTCAACTTTTCGTAAATGCTGTTCTCTGAGCATCTCAGAGTTCTGTGCATTCACGTAATACCCTTTTCCCTGTGCAGCGGTAACAAGTCCTTCTTTTTCAAGGATCTCGTAGGCTTTCATTGTTGTTATGACGCTGATACGCAGATCCTTGGCCAGTCCTCTTATTGACGGCAGGTAATCGCCCTGATCATACTTACCGGAAAGTATATCCGTTTTAAAGCTGTCTGCTATCTGCTGATAGATCGGTTTGTCCGAATTCTGTGTTAACTGCATAATGTAGTTCCTCATAAAATCCTATTGGTGTACGAAAACCCTCCCCCTTAGTTTTCGTACATCCAATAACAGTTGCAACTGTTTATGTGTTATATATACACCTATAACAGTTTTGTGTCAATATATTTTTTGAAAAATTTTCAAAATTTTGTATTTTGCCCTCCGTGTGATAAAATGTGCATATGCGAAAAATACTGACAGTTATTGCAATTACATACTGCATGATTATATTTGTATCATGTTCAGGTCCAGATGTATCAGATGATATGAAAGTCGATATTGAGCCTGTAGCTCAAAACACTCCTGTATCAGATATGTCACTGCCATCTCCTGTTGTTACTGAAAAAGCTGTTCCCACAGAGAAACCAAAAGACGCTGCCAGTCTTGCTCTTGATATGATGTTATCTGAGCTTAACAAACGATATGCAGACATTCTTCCTTCAGGCTGTTTTGTTATAGAGGATATAAAGATTGTTAACGTCTCAAAGGCAGACAATGATACTGTTTTTGAAGCTATATGTCACAGTCCGTTACATGATAAGGACTTCAGGGTTTATCTTAGTGAAACCAAAGCACTGGTTAGTGATGATTTTTCAAAACTGCTTTTGGGAAATGCCATAGAAGCTGATATAAGCGCTGTTATCAACGACAATGCTCTAGATAAGATAACCGGGTATAAATATGTGTATGAGATGACCACCGGTGGATATAAGGATGTTGAGGATATTGAGGAATATATCTCTAAAACAGACAGTCATATCATCATAGATATAGGCTGTGATGAGGGGCTCTCACAAGATGAAATAACATCTCTAAAGAATATTTGTGAGAAACTGACCCAAAAAGGATACAGTTTTATCTTAAACTGTACAGTTTCTGATAATGAGACTTCTCTTTATCATGATCCAAGACATGACAAGACGATCACGGATGAACAGCTCTTATCACTTTCTAAAAAGGAACCGGTCCAGATCTATGATCCATCAAATTCATCAAATGTTATAGTCATTGATGCCGGTCATCAGAGAAAAGGCAATTCAGAAAAAGAGCCTATAGGCCCCGGTGCGAGTGAAATGAAAGCAAAGGTTACAGGCGGTACAACCGGAGTAGCCAGCGGTCTTGCTGAGTATGAACTTAATCTAATGGTTGCACTTAAGTTGCAGAATATCCTTACTGCCAGAGGATATACAGTCATCATGGTAAGAACCGATAATGATGTTAATATCAGCAACAGTGAAAGAGCCAAAATTGCCAATGACAATAATGCCGCAGCTTTTATACGCATACATGCCAACGGTTCTGATAACTCTAATGCAAACGGAGCAATGACGATATGTCAGACGCCTTCAAATCCGTACAATGCATCTTTAGCTCCTCAGAGCAAACTGCTCTCTACATGCGTACTGGATTCCCTTGTTGCCTCAACAGGATGTAAAAAAGAAAGAGTATGGGAAACAGATACGATGAGCGGAATCAACTGGTGCACTGTTCCTGTTACGATTGTTGAAATGGGATATATGACAAATCCAGATGAAGATCTAAAGATGGCATCAGATGATTACCAGAATCTTATAGCCGAAGGAATAGCAAACGGAATAGATAATTACATGAACCAATAAGCAAGAAGCGAAGAAAGCCTATGCTCTCTCCGCTTCTTTTAATATCTTGATAAACTCTTCAGTGTTCTTTGTGATATCACCTTTAAAGATCGATGAGCCTGATACAATGACATTGGCTCCGGCATCAAGGATCATCCTTAGATTTTCCTTGCATACACCGCCATCGACCTCAACATCTACATCAAGACCTCTCTCATTGATGAGCTCTCTTGTCTTTGTTATTCGGCCTGTTGCATCTTCCATGTACTTCTGTCCGCCAAGACCGGGTTCAACACTCATGATCAGTATCATATCAACATAATCAAGATAAGGTATGATCTCTTCAACCTTCGTTGCCGGTTTTATGGACAGTCCGACTCTGCATCCGCATTCACGTATCTTTAGAAGCGTTGCTTTAACATCATCACATGCCTCAAGATGCACAGTTATGGTATCGGCTCCGCATTTTGCAAAATCCTCAACACACTTGATCGGATCCACTATCATAAGATGAACATCAAATGTTATATCAGTGCATTTTCTGATGCTCTCTACAACGCACTGACCGAAGCTTAACCTTGGAACGAATACTCCGTCCATAACATCGATATGTAAATATTTTGCACCTGCTGACGCAGTCTTGTTGATATCTTCACCCAGATTGGCTATATCAGCTGCCAAAATAGATGGAGCAAGTATATTTTTCAAACTTATGTCCTCGTTGAAAAAGTGGCAACCGACTGATTGCCACTTTTAAATTACTTATCAGATATTTGCGAGTATTGTCTCAGCTACTCCCTTGCCGTCAAGTCCGTACTTCTCAACAAGAGCTGAAGCAGGTCCTGATTCACCAAACTTGTCGTTCATTCCGATCTTAACAACTTTTGTAGGTGCATTTGCAGCAAGACAGTCACATACAGCACTTCCGAGACCGCCGATAACACTGTGCTCTTCCACTGTAAATACCTTTCCTGTCTTCTTTGCAGAAGCTATAACGATCTCTTCATCAAGAGGCTTGATCGTATGGATGTTGATAACGTCTGCCTTGATACCCTTTTCTTCAAGTATCTTTGCTGCCTGCATAGCAGAATCAACACATATACCTGTAGCTATGATAGTTACGTCAGAACCGTCATTAAGCTTTACGCCCTTGCCTATCTCAAACTTGTAATCAGGTCTGTCATTGATTACCGGAACAGCAGCACGGCCGAATCTTAAATAAACAGGGCCGTTCATTTCAAGTGCTGCTCTTACAGCTGCCTTTGCTTCAATATCATCACTGGGAACGATAACAGTCATTCCGGGGATAGTTCTCATTAGAGCGATATCCTCGTTACACTGATGTGTAGCACCGTCTTCACCTACAGTGATACCTGCATGTGTTGCACCTATCTTAACATTAAGATGAGGATATCCGATTGAGTTTCTTACCTGCTCAAAGTTTCTTCCTGCAGCAAACATAGCAAATGAAGAAACAAACGGGATCTTTCCGCATGTTGCAAGACCTGCGGCGATACCAGTCATATTACACTCGGCGATACCGCAGTCGATATGTCTGTCGGGATATGCCTTTTTAAATGTTCCTGTCTTTGTTGCTCCTGCAAGGTCAGCATCGAGAACGACCAGATTAGGGAAGTCCTCAGCACATGCTACCAGCGCATTACCGTAGCTCTCTCTTGTAGCAATCTTATCTCCCATATCAGTTGCCCTCCTTTAACTGTTCATCTATAGCTGCAAGATCAGCCATTGCTGTAGCATACTCCTCGTCGTTGGGAGCCTTGCCATGCCATCCGGCATTATTTTCCATGAAGCTAACTCCTTTACCCTTAGTTGTCTTCATGATGATAGCTGTGGGCATACCCTTGCAGTCTTTTGCTGCCTGCATAGCAGATCTTATCTGATCAAAATCATGACCGTCAATATTAATAACATTGAAATTGAATGCTTCAAACTTCTTATCTATAGGATAAGGTGAACATACATCCTCAATCTTACCATCAATCTGTAATCCGTTGTTATCTACAATAACAACAAGGTTGTCAAGCTTGCGGGCACCTGCGAACATTGAAGCCTCCCAAACCTGTCCTTCCTGTATCTCACCATCACCTAAGAGTGTATATACTCTGTAATCCTTGTTATCCATCTTTGCAGCAAGAGCCATACCTACAGCTGCAGAGATGCCCTGTCCGAGTGATCCTGAAGACATGTCAACACCAGGTGTTTCCTGCATGCAGGGATGTCCCTGTAAATATGAACCAAGCTTACGAAGTGTTGTAAGGTCTTCAACAGGGAAATATCCTCTGTTTGCAAGTACGGAATACAGACCTGGTGCCGTATGTCCCTTTGAGAGAACGAAACGGTCTCTGTCTTCCTTCTTAGGATCCTTTGGATCGATGTTCATCTCTTCAAAATAAAGAAATGTGAACATGTCAGCTGCTGACAGCGATCCGCCCGGATGTCCGGCCTTGGCACTGTGAACAGATGTAACGATGCCTTTACGAACTTCGTTCGCTTTTTGCTTAAGTTCTAAATTGGTCATTGTTTTCTAACTCCTTCTTAGTAGTAAGTCGCTTGTACCTTTCCCAAATATTGTCAAGCGTATTTATTTTATCACATGAATATGTCACATACAACCAAAAATGGTTCACGTGCACACTTAATTTTGTCCGTAGTATGCACCGGCGCCGTGCTTCCTGTAATAATGCTTATCCATAAGCTCTTTAGGTGCCTCTTTTACCTGCGGATTAATCAGTTCTGTCCACATGGCCATCTTAGCCACTTCCTCGAGCACGACAGCGTTATGAACCGCTTCAATGCAATCCTTTCCCCAGATGAACGGTCCATGGTTCTTGCAAAGACAAGCTGGTACTGCCGTAACATCCAGATCTCTTCTTATGAACTCGTTTACGATAAGATGTCCGGTATTGGATTCATATGCATCTTCTATCTCGCCCTTTGTAAGGCATCTTAAACACGGAACAGACCCGTAGATATAATCTGCATGTGTTGTTCCGTAGCAGGGTATATCTCTGCCTGCCTGAGCAAAGCTCGTTGCATATGAGCTGTGTGTATGAACAACACCGCCTATCTCCTTAAAAGCCTTATAGAGTTCAAGATGTGTAGGTGTATCTGATGAAGGATTGAAATCTCCTTCAACCTTGTTTCCGTCAAGATCCATTACCACCATATCATCGGCTGTGAGCTTCTCATAGTCCACTCCGCTTGGCTTAATTACAAATAATCCGCTCCTTCTGTCTATTCCGCTGACATTTCCCCATGTAAATGTTACAAGACCATGTTTGGGAAGAAGCATATTGGCTTCATAAACCTGTTGCTTAAGATCTTCAAGCATTTTTCATCCTCCTATCAATTCAAACTGCTGACAGCTGCCTTTTCGATCTCAAGACCTGCCATATATTTTTTCATGAATGCGTCAAAGCCTTCTACCATTGCTTCGTCAGGCTCAAGTGTCTGACCAGCCTGACCTGCGAATATCTTGTTATCGAGATATTCCTGCAGGCTTTCATTACCATCCTTAAGATCCATGTACGCTGCAAGAAGAGCCATACCCCATGGGCCGCCTTCTCCTGCTGTCTCCATTACGGAAACGGGACTGTTTATTGCTGCGGCAAGAACTGACTGACCAACACCTTTAGTCTTGAACAGTCCGCCATGTCCAAACATCTTGTCTACCTTGACTCCCTCTTCTCTTATCATAAGATCGAGTCCTGATTTGAGAGCTGCAAGTGAGCTGTAGATATTCATTCTCATGAAGTTCGCGAGTGTAAACTTGTCTGTTGCCTTTCTTACAAACAGCGGTGCTCCGTCATCAAATCCTGTAACCGGTTCGCCTGAGAAATAGTTGTAAGAAATAAGACCTCCGCAGTCATCATCGCCATCAAGAGCTACTTCAAAGAGTTTTGTATATAATGTGTTCTTATCAACGTCACAGCCAAACAGTTTAAGGTTCTGATCCATGAGATTTACCCATGCATTGATATCACTTGTACAGTTGTTGCAATGAACCATTCCGACAAGTGCTCCGTCAGGAGTAGTAACAAGATCGATCTGAGGATATACCTTGCTCAGCTCCTTTTCCAAAACGATCATTGTAAATACACTTGTACCTGCAGATGTATTTCCTGTACGCTTGCCAACTGAATTTGTTGCAGTCATACCTGTTCCTGCATCACCTTCCGGAGGAGCGAGCTTGATACCTGCTTCAAGGTCACCTTCGGGATCCAAAAGCTTAGCACCGTCGTGAGTAAGTGTTCCTGCATTTTCTCCTGCTGACAATACCTTTGGAAGTATGTCTGAAAGCTTTGCATTAAAGCCTTTTGCTGATGCAATTTCATCAAATTTGGCTACCATCTTTGCATCATAGTTTCCGCTAGTTGTATCTATCGGGAACATTCCTGATGCATCTCCTACGCCCAGTACCTTTTCACCGGTAAGCTTCCAGTGAACATATCCTGCAAGTGTTGTAAAGAATGAAACCTTAGAGATATGCTCTTCACCGTTAAGAATTGCCTGGAAAAGATGAGCAATACTCCATCTCTGAGGTATGTTATAGTTAAAAGCGGCTGTAAGTTCCTTTGCTGCCTGCTCTGTTATCGTATTTCTCCAGGTCCTGAACGGTACAAGGAGTTCATTATCCCTGTCAAATGCAAGATAACCGTGCATCATGGCAGAAATGCCCATTGCACCGAATCCCGCAAGTTTTACTCCGTACTTTTGTGCAACATCATTCTTAAGATTCTTGTAGCAATCCTGAATGCCGTTCCATACATCATCCATTGAGTATGTCCACACACCGTTTTCAAAACGGTTTTCCCATTCATGATCACCGCTCGCGATGGGAGTTCCCTTCTCATCGATGAGAACCGCCTTGATCCTGGTCGATCCGAATTCAATTCCCAGATAGGTTTTTTTGCTTTCGATTTTTTCTTTGATCTCCATAGTAACCTCCAAATATATTTATCCTGCTATAGAATTTCCCGTATAAAGCTGGTAATACTTGCCTTTCTGTTCTATAAGCTCCTCATGTGTACCGCGCTCTATTATCCTGCCCTGTTCAAGCACCATGATAGCGTTTGCATTTCTTACAGTTGACAGTCTGTGGGCTATCACAAAGCTCGTTCTGCCGTTCATCAGCTTGTCCATGCCATCCTGAACTATTCTTTCCGTTCTTGTATCGATGGAACTGGTCGCTTCATCAAGGATGAGTACCGGCGGATTTGCAATAGCTGCTCTTGCTATTGCAAGCAGCTGTCTCTGACCCTGACTCAAGTTTGCTCCGTCACCTTTTAGCATAGTATTGTATCCGTCAGGAAGCCTTCTTATAAATCCGTCAGCATTGGCAAGCTTTGCTGCAGCGATTACCTCTTCATCAGTAGCATCCGGTTTTCCGTATCTGATATTGTCAGCGACAGTTCCGGAGAACAGATGCGTTTCCTGTAATACTATTCCCAGACTGTGACGAAGATCATCTTTCTTTATCTTGTTTATATTGATTCCGTCATAGCGGATCTTTCCATCCTGTATATCATAGAATCTGTTGATAAGATTTGTGATAGTGGTCTTGCCTGCACCGGTAGATCCAACAAACGCGATCTTCTGCCCCGGCTTTGCAAACAGTTCTATATCATGCAGTACCATCTTGTCATCGTTATATCCGAAGTCGACTCCGTCAAATACAACATGACCCTTTACTTCGATATAATCGGTCGTATCATCTGCCTTGTGGTAGTGTTTCCAAGCCCATCTGCCCGTCTTTTCTTCACATTCAGTAAGCTTTCCGTCAACTTCTTTGGCATTAACCAGAGTAACGTATCCGTCATCTACTTCAGGTTTTTCGTCCATTATCTTGAATATCCGGTCTGCACCTGCCATGGCCATTACTATTGCATTAGCCTGCATGCTGACCTGGTTTATGGGCATGTTAAAACTCTTGTTAAATGTTAAAAAGCTCACAAGTGCGCCTATCGTCAGACTCGTATATCCGTTGATAGCCAAAAAACCTCCGATAATAGCACACAGTACATAGCTTACGTTTCCTATCTGTGCATTCATAGGCATCATGATATTTGCGTATCCATTTGCCCTAAACGCGCTCATGCCGAGTTCGTCGTTAAGCTTCTTGAACCCTTCCTTGGCTTCTTCTTCATGGCAGAAAACCTTTACGACCTTCTGTCCCGTCATCATCTCTTCTATGTATCCGTTTACCGCGCCAAGATCCTTTTGCTGCTTAACGAAGAACTTACCGCTCATTCCCGCTGTCTTACCCGAAGCAAAGAGCATAACGAATATCATGATAACCGTTACTCCTGTAAGTGGCAGGCTCAGAACACACATGCTGATAAATACGCTTACGATGGTAAACGATGCGTTTACTATCTGAGGCAGTGACTGGCTGATAAGCTGTCTTAATGTATCGATATCATTGGTATAGACACTCATGATATCGCCGTGTGTATGGCTGTCAAAGAATCGTATAGGGAGTCGTTCCATATGTTCAAAGACATCGTCTCTGATATTTCGAAGAACACCCTGAGTAACATTTACCATTATCCTGTTTTGCGTATATACGCAGATAACACCGGCTGCATAGAAACATGCAACGCGGCCTATAGCTCTTGCAAGAGGTGTAAAATCAGGCTTGTCTGTAAGCAGCAGCGGTGTGATGTAATCATCGATCAGCGATCTTGTAAACATCGTACCCTGAACATTACAGAGAACTCCCATGATTATAAGTATAAATACCAGTATGCAATGAATTTTATAATCCACAAAGACATAAGACATAAGCCTTTTAAACAGCTTACCCGGATTTTCAACATTCGGTTTTACGCCTCTGGGAACCCTGTGACCCGGTCCCGGCATATATAAATCCTCCTAAAGAAAAATTATCCTTTTATCATGACGGCTGGTCGAAATCTCCGCCGCCGCTTGTCTGAGTTTCGTAAATCTCACGATATATCTCATTCGTTTCAAGAAGCTGCTCATGAGTTCCGACCCCGTCAACTCTTCCTTCTTCCATTATGATTATCCTGTCAGCATCCATTACAGAGCTTACTCTCTGAGCAATGATGAGCTTTGTCGTTTCAGGCATATACTCCCTGAATGCCTTTCTGATACGTGCATCTGTTGCCGTGTCTACAGCACTGGTCGAATCATCCAGTATCAGAACCTTTGGATTCTTAAGTAGTGCCCTTGCTATACACAGCCTCTGTTTCTGACCTCCGGAAACATTTGTACCACCCTGGGTTATCATTGTGTTATACCCATCAGGGAAACTTTCTATAAAATCGTCAGCACATGCAAGCCTGCATGCTTCCTTGCACTGTTCATCCGTTGCATCTTTATTTCCCCATCTGAGATTTTCATATATTGTCCCTGAAAACAGGACATTGTTCTGAAGTACTACAGATACACTGTTTCTTAATACTTCAAGATCATATTTTCTGACATCGATGCCACCAACCTTTATCGAGCCTGCATTGACATCATAAAGTCGGCTTATAAGATTTACCAGACTTGTCTTTGAACTTCCGGTACCGCCCATGATACCGATAGTCTCGCCCGCTTTTATACTAAGATCGACATCCTTAAGAACAGGTTCGTTGCCGTTTTTATTATATGAGAATGCTACATCAGAAAATTCGATACTGCCGTCCATGACTTCCATTACGGGATCATCGGGATTTACTATATCGGCTTCTTCATTAAGAACCTCAGCGATACGCTCAATGCTCGCCGTGCTCATTGTTATCATGACAAATACGATACTGAGCATCATCATACTCATAAGTATGTTCATGCAGTATGCAAGAAGTGAAGCCAGCTCACCTGTTGTAAGAAGATCACTGACTATCATCTTTGCTCCTATCCAGCTTATCAGAATGATGCATGTATAGACGGTAGCAGTCATTATCGGTCCGCTTACGATTATGTTATACTCGGCCTTTTTAAATATCCTGTAGATATTCTCGCTTGCAGTCTTGAACTTTCCTATTTCTTCCTGTTCTCTTACGTATGCTTTTACAACTCTTATTGCCGAAACATTTTCCTGAACGGATTCATTTAAAGCGTCATATTTGGGAAATGCCTGTTTGAATGTTGCCGTTGCTCTTCTGATAAGAAATACCATAAAGACAGCTAGCACGAGCACGGCAATAAGATAAATGCTAGCGATCCTTGCATTGATATAAAATGCCATGACAAGAGCACATATCATGCTAAACGGTGCTCTCATAGCCATCCTGAGTATCATCTGATATGCGTTCTGTACATTTGAAACATCGGTCGTAAGTCTTGTTACAAGACCTGCCGTTGAGAATTTATCGATATTCTTAAATGAAAACGTCTGTATATTGTTATACATCGCTTCACGAAGATTCTTTGCAAAACCGGTAGATGCTCTGGCTCCGAATGCGCCTCCGCCTATGCCTGTTAACAGGCTGAGTATCGCTACTAGAAACATCAGACCTCCGATCTTTATGACATGATCCATATCGGAGTTGTTGATACCTTTATCGATGATCGAAGCCATCAAAAAAGGGATGAGGGTTTCAAAGACCACTTCCAATATCATGCATATCGGAGTCAGTATTGAAGCAGTCTTGTATTCCTTAACTTCTTTCAGTAATCTCTTAACCATTGTTTATGCCTTTGTTTATCTGATATCACAAATTATCACATATTATAGTATAACATCTATAAGTAAATAAAAATGTTAAAAATATATGAATAATTGTCAAAATTCTATCGAGTTCACAATACATAAAAAGGGACAGGTCATTGACCTGTCCCATGTTTTCTTTTTAGACTTCAGATTAAAGCTGAGGGCCTGCAGCAACAAGTGCCTTACCAGCATCATTGCCTTCATACTTCTTGAAGTTCTTGATGAATCTCTCTGCAAGATCCTTAGCCTTTGCATCCCACTCGGAAGCATCAGCGTATGTATCACGAGGATCAAGGATTGCAGGATCAACACCAGGAAGTGATGTAGGAACTTCGAAATCGAAGATCGGAATCTTCTTTGTCTCAGCCTTATTAACATCACCGTTAAGGATAGCATCGATGATACCTCTTGTATCCTTGATAGAGATTCTCTTGCCTGTGCCGTTCCAACCTGTGTTAACAAGATAAGCCTTAGCACCGCTCTTTTCCATCTTCTTAACAAGCTCTTCACCGTACTTTGTAGGATGAAGCTCAAGGAATGCCTGACCGAAGCAAGCTGAGAATGTAGGAGTAGGCTCTGTGATACCTCTCTCTGTACCAGCAAGCTTAGCTGTGAATCCGCTTAAGAAGTAGTACTGTGTCTGTTCAGGTGTAAGGATAGATACAGGAGGAAGTACTCCGAATGCATCAGCTGACAGGAAGATAACGTTCTGTGCAGCAGGACCTGAAGATGTAGGATTAACATTTAGAACGATGTTCTCAATGTGATTGATAGGATAAGATACACGTGTGTTCTCTGTTACGCTCTTATCAGCGAAATCGATCTTACCGTTTGCATCAACTGTAACGTTCTCAAGAAGAGCATCTCTCTTGATTGCATTGTAGATATCGGGCTCTGAATCCTTGTCAAGGTTGATAACCTTAGCATAGCATCCGCCTTCAAAGTTGAATACGCCGTTGTCATCCCAGCCGTGCTCATCATCACCGATAAGGAGTCTCTTGGGATCTGTTGAAAGTGTTGTCTTACCTGTTCCTGAAAGACCGAAGAAGATAGCTGTGTTCTTACCTTCCATATCTGTGTTAGCTGAGCAGTGCATTGCTGCGATACCCTGAAGAGGCAGATAGTAGTTCATCATAGAGAACATGCCCTTCTTCATCTCACCGCCGTACCATGTGTTAAGGATAACCTGCTCACGGCTAGATACGTTGAATGCTACACATGTCTCAGAGTTAAGACCAAGCTCAGCATAATTATCAACCTTAGCCTTAGAAGCTGTATAGACAACGAAGTTAGGCTCAAAGCTTGCAAGTTCGTCAGCTGTAGGCTTGATGAACATGTTTGTTACGAAGTGCGCCTGCCAAGCAACTTCCATGATGAAACGAACAGCCATACGAGTATCCTTGTTTGCTCCGCAGAATGCGTCAACCACAAAGAGTCTCTTGTTTGAGAGTTCCTTCTTAGCAAGATCCTTAACAACTGCCCATGTTTCTTCTGTCATAGGATGGTTGTCGTTCTTATACTCATCAGATGTCCACCATACTGTATCCTTAGAATTCTCATCCATAACGATATACTTATCTTTAGGTGAACGTCCTGTGTAAATACCTGTCATAACGTTTACTGCGTTAAGTTCAGTCTCAACACCTTTGTCGAAGCCTTCAAGACCGGGCTTCATCTCTTCCTTGTACAGATCCTCGTATGAAGGATTGTAAACAATTTCTGTGGTACCTGTGATACCATACTTGGTTAAATCGATGTTTGCCATTTTATTATTTCCTTCCTTTAAAAGTGAATTAATTGTACATTTGTGCCAAAAACACATCACGTCTATTATTGCAAAACAGACGATTAAAGTCAACAATTTTTCGGTTACGGAAATGTAAATAAATTATAAATTTTCAGTGATAAGAAAACCTTTTAACCACTCGGCTTCTTCATCTGTAAGATGAGGTGAAACAGCACTTACCACCAGGTTCTGATAAGCCTTAAGCTGTCTGATATCCTCTCTTTCAAGATAAGAAAGATCAACAGCCCTTAAGTCGATCGGTACTAATGTTAACGGTTCAAACTTAAGAAAACTTCCGTCACTTGTCTTATCTCCCTCAACAACAAGAAGGGTATTTTCCGTCCTTATCCCGTATCTGCCTTCCTTATATACTCCCGGTTCGTCAGTTACGACCATTCCGGGTTCAAGTTCTGTTTCATGGCTGTTTTCGATGTATCTCCATCTTATCGAATGAGGCCCCTCATGAACATTTAAAAAGCATCCCACACCGTGACCGGTTCCGCATTTGTAATCCATGCCGAGTTTCCACAGAGGTGCTCTGGCAATAATATCCAGATTTCTTCCAGTGCATCCCTTTATAAACTGTGTGTTCATAAGATTTAACATTCCTTTTAATACGAGTGTGAAATCCCTCTTCTGTTCTTCGCTTATATTTCCCAGGACTATCGTTCTTGTTACATCTGTCGTCGCGCCAAGATACTGGCCGCCGCTGTCAACAAGCAGAAAGCCTTCATCCTTTAATAACGCTCCGCCGTCATCACTTGCTTCATAGTGCATCATGGCGGCATTGCTTCCATAGGCGCTTATGGTAGTAAAGCTCAGTCCCTTAAATCCCGGGATCTCACTTCTAAGTTCATCTATCAGTCTTTCGGCCGCCTTTTCAGAAAGTATATTTCCGTTTTCATCCTTAAGATAATCTCCAGGATAATCGCCTCTTTCATGAGCCTTCACTCTCATATCGAGTCTGTATAAAAATCTGCATACGGCAACAGAATCAAGGAGGAAGAACTCTCTCATGTTTTCTATCTCGGTGGCATTTTTCCTGGCTTTAAAAAGAGTTGTCGGATTTACACTGTCAATTATGTTTGTCTTTCCTTTCAAAAGCCCGTAAACACAATAGTTGATCTGCTTAAGATCCGCGCATATATTTGGTTCTACACTGTCAACTGTATTGAAGTTTTTATCCTCTCTGAAGCTATCCTCTAAAAATGTATATACCTCAAAGTAGTCCTTTAAAACGATATTGTTTATCTTCGCATAAAGAGAAAACTCTTCCGTTACTGCTTCTTTCTGGATGAAAAGATAACAGTCATCCTTGGATATACATGCATAGGAAAGAACGACCGGATTGTAGTCGACATCCTCTCCCCTGATATTGAAAAGCCACATGATGTCATCGAGCTTGCTCAAAAACAGATACTGGCAGTTATATTCATCAAGATAGTCTCTTACCCTCTTTATCTTGTTAAGATATGATTCACCCGTAAACTCGGTTCCTATCACATAAGCCTTTGAACAGTTAAGTTTTGGTCTGTCCTTCCATATAATGTCGCAAAGATCTATATCATACCTTAAGGACTTATCCCTGCCAATAAACTCATATATGCTGTTTATATAATCAGCATTGCATGTCTTTCCGTCAAAGCCAAGAACCTCGCCCGGTTTCATATGTTTCTCAAGGTATTCCTTTATCTTTGGAACATTCTCCTCCCCCATCTTCATGAGTTTGATCCCGCTTGACTCAAGCTCCAGGGCTGCCTGGACAAAGTAACGTCCGTCAGTCCACAAAAGCGCCACATCCCTGCTCACAAGAAGCGTTCCGTTCGAGCCAGTGAATCCGCTCAGCCATTCACGGCATTTAAAATAATCCGAGACATATTCCGAGTTATGATAATCCGCGGTCACGACCATGTACCAGTCTATGCCGTTTCTTTCCATCTCTTGTCTTAAAATCTGTATCTGTTCTCTCATGATTTCCTTTTCTTTAACTCAAAAATACACGTCAGGTGACGTGCATTTTTGTTATCAATCTCTGTCTTCTATATCGATATAGTCTTTTTCCTCGCAAAGTGTTCTGTATGCGGGTCTTATGATCTTTCCGTTGTTTGCGAGCTCTTCAAGTCTGTGAGCACTCCATCCGGAGATCCTTCCTATTGCAAACAAAGGTGTGAACAGTTCTTCGGGAAGTCCGAGCATGCTGTAAACAAATCCTGAATAGAAGTCAACATTTATGCTGACGCCCTTATACATGTGACGTTCCTTAGTAATGATCTGAGGAGCAAGTCTTTCGATCATAGTATAAAGACCATATTCATCATCAAGTCCTTTTTCATGAGCAAGCTTGCCAACAAAGCTCTTTAATACTTCAGCTCTTGGATCTGATTTTGAATAGATCGCATGACCTACACCATAGATGAGCCCTGCTCTGTCAAAAGCTTCTCCGTGAAGCAGTTTCAACAGATATGCGCTTACCTCATCCTCATCCTTCCAGTCCTTGATCTCTTCCTTCATGCATTCGATCATTCTAACGACCTTTATGTTCGCGCCGCCGTGTCTTGGTCCTTTTAATGATCCTATGGCAGCTGCTATCGTAGAATATGTATCTGTGAGCGATGATGTGATAACGTGTGTCGTAAATGATGAATTGTTACCGCCGCCGTGCTCCATGTGAAGTACGAGCGCAACATCAAGTATACGCGCTTCAAGAGGAGTAAACTTGCTGTCGGGTCTTAACAGATGAAGGATATTTTCTGCCGCAGACAGTTCCGGATCCGGCTGATGAATAAACAGGCTCTTTCCGTCATGATAGTGACTGTATGCCTGATATCCGTAGATCGAGAGCATCGGGAAGATGCTTATTAACTGCAGGCACTGACGAAGTACATTCGGCATTGAAACATCGTCTGCCATATCATCATATGAATAAAGTGTAAGCACGCTTCTGGCAAGAGTATTCATCATATCCTTGCTGGGTGCCTTCATGATTATATCTCTGACAAAGCTTGTGGGAAGAGTCCTGTAGAATGCCAGCATGTCACAGAATTCCTTGAGTTCCTGCTTGTTAGGCAACTTATCAAATAAAAGCAGATATGTCACTTCCTCAAAGCAGTATTTCTTATCGATCTTTGATGTATCAATAAGATCCTTGACATTATAGCCTCTGTAGAACAGGCTGCCGTAATCGGGAACGACCTGCCCGTCTACAACCTTAGTTGCACGAACATCACTTATGTGAGTTAGTCCTGCCAGTACACCCTTGCCGTTAAGATCTCTTAAGCCTCTCTTGACATCATATTTGACAAAGAGATCTGAATCTATAACACCGGCCTCTTTGCTCATAGCCGCAAGTCTCTCGATCTGCGGTGTTATTTCAGAATAGTTTATTTCCTTACTCATACTATACCCCCGTACCACGAAATTCCTTGATCACAAGGAACCCCCTTTTCGTGGTTTCCTTATGACAAAGATAAAAATTCTCTTACTGCATCGACCATGTTTTCCTTTTCATATATATGGTCATGTCTCGTAGGTGCTGTTCTAATCTCTTCTATTGCATTAGGCACTTTCATGCCTGAAATCCTGCTGAGTCTGTCTACAAGTTCAAAGTCAGGTTCGTCAGACTTCTTGCCCTCTATAGCTTCCATTACGGAAGTCGTAAACTTAAACGGGCTTGCCGTAGATGCTATCACCGTCTTTGTCTTGTCTGATGTCCTCTTAACATAGTCACTGTATACCTTTGCTGCGACTGCTGTATGAGTATCAAGTACATATCCTGTCTTGTCAAACATCTCCTTGATGGTCCTGCATGTCTCTTCCTGTGTAGCATATCCACCGACAAAGTCAGCAAGCTTTTCTTTCATATCGGGACTTATCTCATATCTTCCCTCTTGTGTAAGCTGCTTCATCAGGCTTACATCCTTTTGACTGTCCTCACCTGCGATCAGATAGATAAGTCTCTCAAGATTTGAAGAGATAAGTATATCCATAGAAGGAGAATTTGTGAGCATGAATTCTCTGTTTCTGTCATATACTCCTGTTTCAAAGAAATCATAAAGAACCTTGTTCTCATTAGAAGCGCATATGAGTTTTGCGATCGGTATGCCCATATTCTTTGCAAAGTATGCGGCAAGGATATTTCCGAAGTTACCCGTGGGTACAACCACATTCATCTTCTCGCCTTCTTTAAGCTCACCTTTAGCTATAAGCTTTGCATATGCATATACATAGTAGACTACCTGAGGTACAAGTCTTCCTATATTGATAGAGTTTGCAGAACTGAACTGGAATCCCTTTGCATCAAGTTCCCTTGCAAGCTCCTTATCTCCGAAAATGTTCTTTACACCTGTCTGACAGTCATCGAAGTTTCCCTTTATTCCGACAACCATTGTGTTGTCGCCTTTCTGGGTTACCATCTGTCTTTCCTGAATAAAGCTTACTCCTCCCTTTGGATAGTAAACGATTATCCTGGTTCCCTCTACATCCGCAAATCCTGCAAGTGCAGCCTTTCCGGTATCTCCCGAGGTTGCCGTAAGGATTACGATCTCGTTTTTGATATTGTTTTTCTTAGCGGCAGTAGTCATAAGATGAGGAAGTATGCTTAAAGCCATATCCTTGAATGCTATTGTCGCGCCATGATACAGTTCAAGATAAAATGCTCCGTCAGCACTTGCTATGGGAACGATCTCGTCAGTATCGAATTTTGAATCATATGCATTTTCTATGCATTTTTTTAACTCTTCCTCGGTGAAATCCGAAAAGAACAGTTTCATTACCTCGTAAGCAATTTCCTTGTATCCCATACCTGAGAGTTCTTTTATAGATCTGTCAAGTTTTGGGAGTTTTACGGGAACGAACAGTCCGCCGTCATCGCTCAATCCCTTAAGGATAGCCTGGCTGGCCGTTACTGTCTTTTGACTGTCTCTTGTGCTTTTATAAAGAATGCTTTCCATTTATCCTAAAACCTCTGTACTAATAAGAATATGTTTAATCATTATACAGATTTTTATCTACAATTTCAACCTGTCGCCCTTAAGTCCCATCAGTGCTTTGCTTATCTTAAGCTCGGAATATATGTCTGCATAAGCCTTACCTGTAATGGACTCTATATAATTTGCGCTGTATTCCTTTTTGATGCCGTTTCTTTTCAGTATATCTATGGCTTTGTTATAAGCTATAGCCGCTCTTACGGCATCTTCATAATACCCTATCACGTAATCGCCGATAACGTGAATCTTTGCCTTATAGCAGTTCTTCTTTCGGTATATGACGTTTTCCACGCCGTGATATGTATTGAGTACCTCGATATTCTCATATCGATAATCAAGCTCATCGGAGTTTACGAATCTGTAGTCCTTATCCTTTACGGCATAATTCTTTATTCCGTACCTGCTTCCAAGGCTTACCTGCATGCCGTAGTCATTGACATACAGATGCCCTCCTCTTCTCAATATCCTGTGGGACATGTAGTAGAAAAGATCATCGATAGAAAACTTCATCTCCTCGGTCTCAGAGATATAATATGATATGTATTTCTTTCTGACATAAATGGGATTGGGAAGATAAATATTGTTATCCCTGAAATTGATGATGATTATATATTTATCATAGCTTATAGGCATATTCTTCTCGAGCGTCTCGAGACTATAGCCTTTATCTTCTACGATCCTGCAGGCAAACTTATATGCATCGGCAGCCTTCTTTTCAGTCTTAAAGCTTCCCAGCGATATGTGCTTGTTCTTGTATGTAAATGAAGCCCTGTAGTATTTATCACCGTTTTTCTTGTAAGCGATATATACGCCTCTTTTTGCCACTTTATCACCTATTGTGCAGCGTAATCAACGAAACATATATCCATATCAACTGCTCCGTCAATGCCGTAAATCTCTCCCTCAGTCGTATACTGCCATATATCGTATTTATAAGGATAGTCGGGATGTTCATCATCCTGTGAGAGCCAGAAGGCACTCGTAGTGAACTTGCTGACATCTATCCTCTTTAAGAGCCATTCCTTGTTGCCGTAGATCATCGGTCTGTATCCGGCTTCCTTGATCTTATTAACAAAAGCCGCAGTTATCAACGTCTTCTCATCCCTGGTAAGAGTATCTATTCTTGCAGTATCGTTTTCAACATACTCCATGTCAAATGCGACTGGATATGTAATCTTCTTTTCAGCTATTGCAGCAAGAACGATATTTGCTTCCTCTTCGGCTTCAGCAACATTTATAGCCTGTGAATAGAAATATACACCGACATCAAGTCCTGCCTCGATTGCACTGTTCAGGTTCTTTTCGAAATATTCGTCCATGACGATATTTCCGTTCTTGTATCCTCTGGCTCCGACTCTTATCATTACAAAGTCGATTCCCTGTTCTTTTATTCTGCTGAAATCGATGTCCTTCTGATATCTTGAAACATCTATGCCCATGAATGATATATTCTTGCCGTCTGACATATATTTAAGCTTTCCGCCAGACTCAACAAGATTGGTAAAGTCATAGTTGTTCTTTTCGATCTTGTCGTTGATCGTTATCCATTCTTCGGATCCGTCCCTGTATGTGACCTTTACATGCTTGCCGTCATCAAGATCAGGCGTGGGGGAAGGAGTCACACTTACTGTTGGCGATACCTTTGGAGTGGGTGTAATACTTAAATCGATCGGATCTTTATCCTCTTTATCTCTTTCCGGATATAGATTCCATATATCAAGATCAGATGCAACTCTCTTTGTGACATCGGCTTCGACAAACGCACCGCTCTCCTGTGTTTGTACGGCATTGGTCAAAACAGCATAAACATCATTATCCTTCTTTTGCGAAGGTTTCTTATCCTTGTTGACGCTTATTACGACACACAGTACCAGAAGGATAAAAAAAGACACTCCGAGAGCCGTATATATGATAGGCAGACCGCCGTTATTCTCTTCAAAATCGTCGTCTAGTCTCATTTACCTATAATGGCCTTTTTAGGGCACTTCTCCAAACACGTACCGCAATCGATGCACTTCTCGTAATCTATCTTTGCAAGGTTGTCACTTACTGTTATGGCTTCGCTGGGGCAGTTCTTTGCACAGATCGAGCATCCTATACATCCAACACTGCATGCCTTCATAACTTCGGGGCCCTTGTTTTTTGAGCTGCATGCTACCATAACATTACTGTCGTATGGAATGAGCTCGATCAGTTTGTTGGGACATGCACTCACACATGCTCCGCATGCCTTGCATTTTTCCTTATCCACAACAGCCACACCGTTAACCACATGTATCGCATCAAATGCACATGCAGTCACACAGTTGCCGTATCCCAAGCATCCGTACTCACAGCTCTTGGGACCGCCTGCCGGGACAAATTTCATCACCCTGCAGTCCTCATTTCCGCTATATTCATAAAGCTTATGAGTCTTGTCGCAGTCTCCCTGACATTTAACAAACGCAGTCATTCGGGTAGACTTAGTTGCTTCAACACCCATGATGGATGCGATTATATTTCCGACAGACTCACCGCCTACGGGACAGGCATTTACCTTAGCCTCGCCTTTTACAATAGCACTGGCAAGACCGCTGCATCCGGGATAACCGCATCCGCCACAGTTGTTTCCCGGAAGAGCATTTAAGACCTTCTCTTCTCTTTCGTCAGTCTCAACTTTGAATTTGATACCGGCGATACCTAAGAATATCCCGATAAAAAGTCCAACACATCCGACAAGGACTGTTGCCGTTAATATTCCTGAAATCATGTTATATCCTCTCTAGGATGATCAATTTAATACTGCAAATCCGCAGAAAGCAATCGCCATAAGTCCTGCTGTAATAAGTACCATAGGCATACCTTTTACAGCCTCGGGGAAATCATTGTATTCAGTCTTTTCCCTGATGCCTGCCAGTATAATGATGGCTATGCAGAATCCAAGTGCAGTCGCAAAACCGTTTACCGTCCCTGCCAAGATCCCGTATTCCCTCTGTACATTTGTTAATGCCACGCCAAGTACGGCACAGTTGGTTGTTATCAGTGGAAGGTAAACTCCGAGAGCCTTGTACAGACTGTCTACAAATTTCTTTAAAAACATCTCAACGAACTGAACAAGTGCAGCTATTACCAGAATGAATACTATAGTCTGCATGTATTCCATGTTCATCGGGACCAAAAGATACTGATATATGCATCCTGCAACGGCACTTGAGAGCGTGATTACAAATACTACAGCTCCTCCCATGCCTGCAGCTGTCTTGATCTTCTTTGATACGCCAAGGAAAGGACAGAGTCCTAGAAACTGGCTTAAGACAACATTGCTGACGAGAGATGAAGCGATCAGTATGGTGAGTAGTTCTTTAACCTGTATCATCATTCTCCCCCTTTCGCAGCAAGTTCTTTCTCAATGGCTGCAGCATTTATCTTGGCAGTGGAATCAATATCCTCCTGCGTTATCTCTATATCATCTATCCTTTTTTCACAATCGAGTGCACAGTTCGCACAGTCGCTGTTGCATCCTGACTGTATCTTGGATACATCTTTGCCTCTCTTTGCACCCTCGATCTTTATCTTGTTCTGTATAGCACATAACAGTGCAAGTACAAAGAATGCACCCGGAGCCATCTTGAATATTCCGACAGGTGTGAACCAGCCGAGTTCTTTCCCAAAGAAGCTGCATCCGCCGATAAATTCTCTGAGCATTCCTATAAGAGTCAGCGAAACAGTAAATCCAAGTCCCATGCCGATACCGTCAAAAAGACTGGGTATTACAGGATTCTTATATGCATAAGCTTCCGCTCTTCCAAGAATGATACAGTTAACTACGATGAGCGGTATGTATATTCCAAGCGACTTGTACAGATCAGGCATATATGCCTGCAAAATTAGCTGCATCACAGTAACAAATGTCGCAATGATGACAATGAATGAAGGAATCCTTATCTTATCCGGTATTACCTTTCTTAACATGGAAATGATCATGTTACTCATGGCAAGTACCGCTGTTGTTGTAAGACCCATTCCCAGTCCGTTATATGCAGACGTAGTAACAGCAAGTGTCGGACACATACCTAACATCAGAACAAGTGTCGGATTCTCTTTTACAAGACCGTTAAATAATCTTTCAAGACTCTTACTCATGATCTGCACCTCCCAAATAATTATTGAAATAGTACAGTCCGCAATTGACACCGTTTGTTATCGCGTTGGTTGTGATCGTAGCACCGCTTATCGCGTCTATCTCATTGTCTGCGGCAGCTCCTGTCTTTGTATAGATGAAACTTTCTACATTCTTTCCCGCAAACTGAGGCTTTAACACCTTGTCAGCCTCCATTCCGAGTCCGGCAGTCTCCGAGATATTTAGAATCGAAATACCGTTAACGGTTCCATCGTTTTTAACGCCCATGGTAAATACGATATCTCCGCCATATCCTTCATGAGTTGTTATGGTAAATACATATCCTAGTACCGAGCCAGACTGGTCGGTAGCCTCACACAGCTCATCAATGGATTCACCCGCAAAACCGTTTTCCGATAGTTTTGCCTTTATAAGGTCATCCATAAATGCTTCCTTGGATTTAAAATCTGCAGCTGAAGTAAATACTTCCTTATAAGCAGCCTTTTTATCCTCGGCTTCTCTTTGTGCGATTATTCCCCTGGTATTCTCATTTACTATCCCGAGCAATGCTCCAGCAGCTACGGTAATGATAAGAAGAATGAGCGTATTCTTTAACATCTCTTTCATCGACGCTCACCTCCTCTTCCAAATGGCTTAGGATAGGTAACCTTCTCTATTAATGGCACTAACAGATTAGCAATGATTATAGAATATGAAACACCCTCAACAGATGCTCCGAATATCCTGAATATGCCTGTAAGAAGACCGAGTATGATACCGTATACATACTGTCCCATCTTTGTGATTGGTCTTGTAACATAATCGGTAGCCATGAACCATGCACCGAGCATGATACCGCCTCCTGCCAGATGGCAGAATATATAGTAGGAATTGAATCCGTAGTCACCGAATATTCCTATGAATATGATAAATGTGACAAGATATGTCATAGGAACGATAAGATCAATAATGCCAAGCAGCAAAAGGAAAACAGCACCGATCATTATGGCTATCATAGATGTCTCGCCGATAGTTCCAGGTATCTTTCCGGTGATCATATTCATGAGATTAACTTCTTCACCTGCTCTTAAAAGGGCGAGCGGAGTTGCACCGCTGTATCCGTCACATGCAAAATTAGTCATCGCAGCCGGAAAAGATATAACAAGGAAACATCTGGCTGCAAGGGCAGGATTCATGAAGTTCTGTCCCAGTCCTCCAAAGAGCATCTTTACGACAAATATCGCAAACACAGAGCCCATGATCGGAATATACAAAGGAACAGAAGGCGGCATGTTAAGGCCAAGCAACAGTCCCGTTACAATTGCCGACAGGTCTGTTACGGAAATCTTTCTTTTCATCACAATGCAGCATAAAAGCTCTGTCAGGACTGCCGAAGCGATACTTACTCCTATAACAAGCAGACTGTACATTCCGAAGTTGATAACACCGAATACAGTGGCAGGAATAAGCGCGATGATAACACAGAGCATTATCTTATCCGTGCTGACTTTGGATCTTATATGCGGATTGGATGACACATTTAACAAATCACCCATTATACTACCTCTTTCTCTTAGCGAGAATCGTCTTTCTCATAGATTTTATAGATTGCGTAAGATTACGCTTTGCAGGGCATATGTAGCTGCAGCAGCCACATTCGCAGCATTCCATTCCGTTCTTTGAAAGGAATCCCTCTTCATCTCCATGTTCAGCCATGTCTGATAGAATCTTTGGAACAACTCTTCCCGGACATACCTGAGCACACATTCCGCAGTTAATGCAGGCTGAAGGTTTTACTTCGGAAACTTCATCCCTTGACATGCAAAGCAGAGCCGATGCAGTCTTTGTTGTGGGAACGTTAGTATCTATCAGTCCAAATCCCATCATAGGTCCGCCAGAAACAATCTTTACGGGTTCATATCTTAACGCACCTGCTTCACTGATAAGTTCACTGTACATCATTCCAATATGAACTCTGTAATTCTGCGGCTTTCTTACACAGTCACCGGTAACTGTAACTATCCTCTCCATCAGAGGCTTGCCTTCCATTACGGCATTATATATCGCTACGATCGTATCTACATTGTTGACTATGCATCCGGCATCTGCGGGAAGCATATCGCAATTGATCGCTCTTTTTGTAGTAGCAAAAATCAGCTGTCTCTCAGATCCCTGAGGATACTTTGTCCTTAGTGCCTTAACAAGTATTCTCGGCTCATCCTTTGTAAGCTTCTTCAGATTTTCGATGCAATCAGGCTTATTGTCTTCAACAGCAAGTATTCCCTTTGCATTATCAAACAGAGAAAGAATGATCTTTAAACCGTCGATCAGTTTTTGAGGTTCCTCTATCATACGTCTGTAGTCGCTTGTAAGATAGGGTTCGCACTCAGCACAGTTTGCTATGCAGTAATCTATCTTGTCCGGTTCCTTTGGAGAAAGCTTTACATGAGTAGGAAATCCCGCGCCGCCCATTCCGACAACACCGGCAATCCTTATCTTCTCCTTTATTTCTTCCTTTGAAAGCTTCGATATATCATTTACAGTCTGATATTTAACTTCTTCATATTTGTTGTCATTAGCTATAACGATGCTTTCGACCATGTCTCCGGTAACAACACGTCTTTTTTCAATAGCAGTAACACTGCCGCTTACAGTAGAATAGATGGGCACAGAAACAAAACCGCCGGCATCCGCTATCATCTGTCCGCGCAAGACCTTATCACCTTTTTTTACAACTGGGACAGCCGGGGCTCCGATATGCTGTGAAAGTGGAAATACCAATTCCTTTCCCGGCAGGATATCAATTATAGGTCTGTCTTTTGACAACTCTTTTCCGTCATAGGGATGAAGACCTCCCCTAAAACTATGCTTTGCCATATACAACTCCAATCGCATATTTTTACTTATATAACTATACTATTTTTGGTCTGAAATTACCACAAAAAAATCCCACCACAAATCAAATATATGTTATTATATTAATGTATGTAAAATCCACGAGAGGTAATGCGAATGAAAACTATAAGCAATACTGTAAACAGCTCTGAATTTACGATCGATACTGCCGCTATCGGCAATGCTTCTGAATGTATATTCATAGATATTGAAACGACCGGTCTTTCATCAGAGCACTCCTATATATACCTGATAGGTGCTGCATGTTTTGATAATTTCAAGGACAGCTGGGAAATCAAACAATGGCTAATCTCCTCTCCTTCTGAAGAAAAGGAAATGCTCACAGCTGTAACGGATTTTATTAAAAAATATAAGACAGTTGTCCATTATAACGGCAACAGCTTTGACCTTCCTTTTATAAATGCACGCTGCAAGTCCTGCGGTATTGATTGGGATTTTTCAAACATGGGCGGCGTCGATATATACAAGAGAGTTTCATCTCTCAAGCATTTCTTGAAGCTTGACAGTTGCAAGCAAAAAAGCATCGAAGCTTTCATGGGTATTCAAAGAGACGATGAAAACAGCGGCAAGGAACTAATAAAAGTATACCGCGAATACAGTTCATCAAAATCAGAGGACAAGGAAAAACTCCTTCTTTTGCATAATCATGATGATGTTTTGGGTATGCTCAAAATCCTCCCTGTATTAAACTATACAGACATCTTCTTTAATGGCGTATCAGTAAAGAAGGTTCAGACCAACATATATAATGATGTTTTGGGTATGTCAAAGAAGGAACTTATCATATCCATCGCTCTTCCTTCATCTATTCCTGTTGCTATAAACTATAATGCAAACGGATGCTACTTCTCAGCCAAGGAAAGCGACGGTCTTATAAAGGTCCCGCTCCTTCATGAAGAAATGAAATACTTCTATTCTAATTATCAGGATTACTTCTATCTTCCCGAGGAGGATGTGGCAATACACAAATCTGTTTCCGAGTATGTTGACAAGGATTTCAGAGAGCCCGCAAAAGCACATAACTGCTATACTCGCAAGGTAAGCGATTACCTTCCCCAATGGGCACCGGTTGAGTTTGAGCCGTTCTTTAAGAGAGATTATGATTCATCCTTCCTGTATTTCGAACTTACGGATGAATTAAAGACAAACAGAGATGCATTCAAGAAATATGCGGATCATGTTTTAAAGATGATGTATAACAGCAAATAACATATATAAATATGAACATCAAAAAAGGATTGGAGTTCCAATCCTTTTTTATTTGCAAAATATCAGTCTGCAGGTTTTTCATAGAAGAAATTGCTCTTTCGAACATATCCGATCGATTTGTAATTCAAAATCTGTTCCGTACTTCCTATGAACAGTATTCCTCCCTTTGCCAGTGATTCGTAAAACTTAACAAATGTTTCATCCTTTGCTTCTTCAGTAAAGTATATAAGAACATTTCTGCATACGATCAGGTTACACTGCTTAATGAAGGGATCCTTTAAAAGATTGTGTTTTTTAAACTCAACGCATCTTTTGATCTCATCACTTATCTGATAGAAATCACCGTTCTTTTTAAAATACTTCTCCTTGTATTCGGGCGGAACCGATGCAAGACTCTTTTGTCCGTACATTCCGATCTTCGCTTTTTCTATGATCTCATCACTTAGATCAGTCGCGATAATCCTTATCTGCGAAAGCGGAACATACTTAGACAGTGCCATTACAAGTGAATACGGTTCATCTCCTGTTGAGCACGCAGCACTCCATATCGTAAGGCGATTTCCGAATCGTTCGATAAGTTTCGGGAATACCTCATCCGTCAAAAACTTCCACTGTTCCGGATTTCTGTAAAATTCCGAAACATTTATAGTGATATATTCAACAAACTCTTCCAAAAGAGCCTTGTCTTTTCTCACCAAAGCAACAAAATCTTCATACCCCTTTGAATTGTGCCTCATAATAAAAGCATCAATTCTTCTTTTCATCTGATTCTGTTTATAAGAAGACAGATCGATCTGTGTGAGTCTTAAGATCTCATTTACAAAATAATCATAATCATATGCCATCTTATCTTACCCCGCAATAACTATTATTTATATCAGATATTATACTACTATTTTGATCAAAATGGGCAAAAAAATACGCGTATGGATAAATGATCCATACGCGTTAATTAGTGCGTTTTATTCTTCTGTTTCTTCTTTTTCTTCAGCTATTGCCTTTTCGATATCTACTGAAACAACTTCTGCATCTTCTTCAGGCTGCTCTTCGCTTGCTTCAGGCTCGATAAGAGCTTTCATGCTGAGGCTGATCTTCTTGTCATCAAGATTGAAATCAACGATCTTAGCTGTAACCTCTTCGCCAACCTTTAATACATCAGAAGGCTTCTCGATGTGATCCTTCGAAATCTGAGAAACATGAAGGAGTGCATCAACTCCGCCGCCAAGTTCGATAAATGCACCGAACTCTGTCATGCGCGCCACCTTACCGGTTACTACATTTCCAACTGCGAATCTAGACTCTGCATCCTTCCAGGGATTCTCGTCTTCAAACTTGCAAGAAAGTGCGATCTTTCCGCCTGAGATATCCTTAATGAAAGCTTTTACAGTATCTCCAACCTTAAATACTTTCTTGGGGTTCTCAACTCTTCCCCAGCTCATCTCAGAGATGTGAAGGAGTCCGTCTGCTCCGCCAAGATCAATGAATGCCCCGAAGTCTGTAACGTTCTTAACCTTGCCTTCGATAACATCACCAACGTTGATTCTGTCGAACAGTTCCTTCTGAGCTTTTTCTCTCTCTGCAGAAAGAAGCATGCGTCTGTTACCAATATAACGTCTCTTGCGAGGATTGTACTCTGTAACTACGAATTCGATCTCCTGACCTTCGTACTTTGAAAGGTCCTTCTCATATGTGTCTGAAACAAGACTTGCAGGAATGAATATTCTTACTTCGTCAACAACAACACATACACCGCCTTCTAATACCTGTGTAACCTTTGCCTTTAATACTTCCTGGTTGTTGAATGCATCTTCTATTCTCTTATTGCCCTTCTCAGCAGCAAGTCTCTTGTAAGAAAGAAGCACCTGACCTTCGCTGTCATTAACCTTGATGACTTTAACTTCCATTGTGTCACCAACCTTGGCAACTGTTGTAAGGTCTAAGTTCGATTCGTTTGTGTATTCACTTCTTGTGAGAATACCATCTGACTTGTATCCGATATTAAGAATGATCTCATCAGGCTTAACATCAATAACAGTGCCTTCTACTACCTCTCCCGAATGGATTGTTTTGAATGATTCTTCTAACATTTGTTCAAAAGTCAACTCTGACATAATTTTGAACCTCCTCAATAATATAGTCTGGGGTAGAAGCCCCCGCTGTAATGCCCACCAGTCGAACAGATTTAGTAAGATCTAAATTCAAGTCATCTAGTGTCTGGATAAAATGTGTATCCTCACATTCTTCCTTGCAGATCTCATACAGCTTTTTTGAGTTAGAGCTGTGAGTATCTCCAATTACTATCATCGTGTCGACTTTTGCTGCTATTTTACGGCTCTCACTCTGCCTCTCATAAGTAGCGTTGCATATAGTCGTCACAACATTAACATCATAACCTAAAGTCTGTATTTTTTCAACTATTTCTTTAAATTTATTATGGTTAAATGTAGTCTGTGCAACAACACAATATGAGGTGTCTTTTTCAAAATTAATATCATCAACTTCTTCAAGTGATTCTATCACGCTCGGAGGGGTTGTGCTCCACCCCATGATACCTTCAACTTCCGGATGATTTTTGTTTCCTATTATTATTATGTGTTTGCCCTTTTGACTTTCTTCTCTGACCGTGTTGTGTATCCTTTTTACAAACGGACATGTCGCATCGATGATCTCAAAGCCTTTTTCAATAAGTTCATCCTGTTCTGCCTTTGATATGCCATGTGATCTGATTATCATGACATTATTTGTATCATCCGCTATTTTATCAAGCTCCTCTTTCGACCTGACAGCATGCACTCCTTTTTCCTCAAGAGATTTTACGACCTCTTCATTATGGATTATCGGACCATACGTATAAATATTCTTGCAGGTGTTATCATTAGCCTGACTCTCGACCATATCCACCGCTTTTTTTACACCGAAACAGAAACCGGCATTTTTTGCTGTGATTACTTCCATTTCTTCCTCAAATTATTTGCATGTATTTAATATATTATATCCTGATTTAATTAATTAACTTTTTCAATCAGATCTGTAACAGTATTTACCACTTCTTCTATTGTCATATATGAGCTGTCTACCAGAACCGCATCATCAGCCTGCTTAAGCGGCGATATCTCTCTTGTCATGTCTCTGTGATCACGCTCTATTATATCTGCCTCGATTGTTTTAAGATCTGCAGTCTCTCCTTTTGCTATCAGCTCATCATATCTTCTTTTAGCTCTAACTTCAGAACTAGCTGTCAGATATATCTTAACATCGGCGTTAGGAAGTACTACTGTTCCTATATCTCTTCCATCCATAACAATATCAGCATTAGCAGCCAGTTTTTTCTGAAGCTCAACTAGCTTTGCTCTTACATCTTTGTTTGCGCTAGTGGCGCTTGCCATATTTCCAACTTCTTCAGTTCTGATAAGACCGTTTACATTTTCATCACCTAGCAAGACTACCTGCTCGCCGTCTCTGTATGCTATGGAGATATCCGCATTCTTGCATTTTTCAGTTACCTCTTGTGCATCTTCCGGCTTAATCCCATTTCTTATGAAATACAAAGCCATTGCGCGATACATTGCACCTGTATCTACATATATATATCCCATCTTCTTTGCAATAAGTTTTGCTATTGTTGATTTGCCCGCGCCTGCAGGTCCGTCGATTGCTACATTGATACTCATTTTTGCCTCCTTAATTCACTGATTCTGATGTACTCTCTCCGGCAAGATGGCCACTCGACCATGCTATCTGAAGATTGAATCCGCCAGTAAGTGCGTCAACATCTATCATTTCTCCGCAAAAGTATAGATTCTTTATAAGTTTTGATTCCATAGTTGAAGGATTTATGTTTTTGACACTTATCCCCCCCTGAGTGATTATGGCCTCATTAAAATCTCTCGTCTTTAAAACATTGAGTTCCATTCCTTTCAGTATATTGATAAGGCCCTGGCGTTCTTCTCTGGTAACAAGATTCACCGCCTTTTCGGGATCTATTCCGGACAGTCTTACAATAACAGGTATCATTGATGAAGGTAACAGATCATTCAGAGAATTCTTAAACTGCTTGTTATTGTACTTTTCAAAATCACGTATTATCCTTTTATCAAGTTGTTCGTGAGTTAGTGCATTTTTTAAATCAAGAATTAATTTTATATTGTTCGCCCTGTCAGGTTTCTTTGCTATATAACTGGCAAAATAGCTGCTCGCAGTAAGCACTAACGGTCCAGTAACTCCGAAGTGGGTGAACATCATCTCTCCGAACCCGGAGTATATCTTTTTCTTTTCATCATACATATCCAGTGATATGTTTTTAAGAGACAGGCCCTGAAGTTCTCTTACCCACTCTTCTTTTGTCTCAAAGGGTACTAGGGCCGGTCTGCATGTCTTTATATCATGGCCGTAATACTTTGCCCATCTGATTCCGTCGCCGGTCGCTCCTGTAGATTCATATGAAAGACCTCCTGTCGCCAGAATAACCGAATCGGCTTTAATATCTTCATGTTTGTTGTTTGTTTTTACTCTTACTCCATAACACTTGTTATTCTTAATCAGCAGATCTGTGACTTTTGTATTCAGTCTTACATCCACACCTGCCTTTTTTAGCATATCGGAAAAGCATCTTATTATATCCGATGAGTGATCTGAAACAGGGAATACTCGTCCACCTCTTTCAGTCTTTAACTGACATCCGTTCTGTTCTATCAGCCCAATCACGCTTGCGCTGTCATATCCATAGTAAGCACTGTATAAAAACTTGGGATTTGTTACCACATTTCTGAAAAAAGTATCCGGATCGCAGTCATTTGTGACGTTGCATCTGCCTTTTCCCGTTATATAGATCTTTTTGCCAAGTTTTTCATTTTTCTCTATAAGGATCGTTTCAGCTTTACCTCTTGCCGCACTCAAAGCCGCCATCATGCCGGCAGCGCCACCGCCGACAACAATTACTTTCTTCATATCGTTCCTATTCCGGTTTATTACCCTTGTCCTTAGTCAGCGAATAATCGACCATCGGTTCATCATTGATGAAATTGATTTCATCATTAAGATATACCTGGTAATTTGCCCATGCATCCTCAAGTTTGTTAAGATTCTCCTTGACCTCTTCAGGCGCTTTCAAACAGAATGCCACAACCAGCGCATTTATCACGCTAAGCGGAGCAACCAGTGAATCTACGACTGAAACCATATCGCTTCTTGAGAACAGATTTATTGAGCTGTACATGCACATAGGGCTGTGTATACTGTCAGTAATAGAAATAACCTTTGCATTCCTGTCTGAAGCAAATTCCATTGCCTTTAGCGTTCTCATACTGTATCTGGGGAAGCTTATTCCTACAAATGCATCATTATTATCAATCCTTAGCATCTGCTCAAAGGTCTCGCTGACACTCGTTGTTGTAAGGCAGATGACATCATCTCTTATCATATTTAAATAGAACGCAAGGAACTCTGCCAATGGTGCGCAGGCTCTTATTCCCGTGATATAAACCTTTTTTGCCTGCAAAAGTGCATCTATCGCGGCCTCAAAAGCATTGGGATCAAGTTCGGTTAAAGTATCATTTATCCTCTCTATGTCTCCCTTTAATACAGAATCAATAATCTGACTCTGTGAGCTGTTTCCGTACTTTGCACCGATCTTCTGCACGTTGTTCATGCGGTTTTTGACCCATGAAGCGAGGCAGGACTGGAAATCCGGGAATCCGTCATAGCCAAGGCTTGAAGCAAATCTGACAACGGTAGACTCGCTCACACCTATCTCTTCACCGATCTTTGCAGCCGTCATGAAAACAGCCGTATCGTAGTATTCCTTGATATAATTGGCGATTGCCTTGTGTCCCTTGCTCATTGAAGGGTAAAACTCATCAATTACGCCTATAACATCTATCTTATCCATATGTTAACCTTTAAAGTATTCATTATGATCAGTCAGTGCCGAGTTTTCTTGATGCTTCTCTCAAAAGATTGAGTGTCTGATCCTCATCAAGATCGTAATCTCCGGTTATCGTCATACATGCAATACCATGTATGAAGATCCAAAGCTTTGTGAACAGGTCCTGTGCGTTATATACGCCTTCCTTCTTTGCTTTTGCAAATTCAGCTGTCACATAGCTCTTGCTTCCGTTCAATACATCATATAAAGACTTACCGTAAGGTTTCTTATCTCCCATAAAAAGAAGTTTAAACAATTCTTTTTCCTGCGTGGCAAACTTTATATATGCCATTCCGAGATCAACAAACGGCTCAGGATTGAATTTTGGACATTCATCATAGAAAAAATCGTAGAACTCCACTGCCTTGCCGTAAACCTCAGCCAAAAGGTCATCCATGTTCTCATACAGTCTGAATATCGGCTGAGTCGAGCAGCCCGCTTTTGAAGCGAGTTTACGCGCAGTTACGTTCTCGAAGCCCTCCTGCTTAGCTAAAATAAACGCTGTATCTACAAGAAAATCCTTATGAATCTTTTCTTTTCTGGCCATAATGCTCCTTTCCGGTATTAACACAATATCTTGTAAAAGTACTGATTTGATACGTAATAATTATAACACCTGTCATTTATATATTGCAATAGTTATGTAAATAAATCCTGCAAAAATCCTGCAAAAATTTCTTTTGATTCAAAAATTCCTGCAAATATCCTGCAAAAAGGCCCATTTATGTCAACACGCAGCCATACGCCTTCATTTTCTCTATATTTCAAGCCCACATGTTTTGTTATTTTTGCCTTTTTAAGATAACACTATATCTTGTGTTGGTCGATTTTTGATGTTTTAAGACTGTTTTTCAGGTCTGATGCAGCCATATTTTTTGCAACTTAACTGATGATTTGATTGCATTTTTATCAATTTAATCTCTTTTTACTCATTTATTGTATCTTTAAACCATCATTTTAGCTAAAAATAATTGCTCTGTATGCGATTTTGAGCACTAAAAAAGGGTTATCCATCGGATAACCCTTTGTAAATCGCAATACAGCCTATCTGATTAAACCGGATATGCGTTGTTCTTTGTATCTGCTACGCTCACATCAACCTTTGTCTGCTGTGCGTCACGATACTTGAAGTAGTCTGTAGCAACCTGAGGGAACAATGCGTAGCTGAGTACGTCCTCATCCTGCTGTTTATACTGCTTCATCTCTGCCTCGAGTGATTCAAGCTCAGGCTTGTCATGTCCTGTAGCCTCTGCAGAACGCGCTGTAGATCTCTTCTCACCAGGAATAACCTTCTGAATAACTTCTTCGTTCATAGGCTTAACTGTCTGTCCGTAATTACCTCTTAACAGATCCTTGAACTCACCGGTTGCCATCTTGTATCTCTCGCCCATAAGGACATTGAATATAGCCTGCGTACCAACGATCTGTGATGAAGGTGTAACAAGCGGAGGCTCACCACAATCCTTACGAACTCTCGGGATTTCTTCAAGAACATCCTGATATTTATCTTCAGCGTTCTGTTCCTTAAGCTGGCTAACCATGTTAGAAAGCATACCGCCGGGTACCTGGTAAAGCAGTGTCTTGATGTTTACGCCAAGAACCTTTGTGCTCATAAGGCCTGACTCTATGCACTCTTCTCTGTAAGGACGGAAGTAATCAGCGATTTGTGCAAGGATCTTCTGATCAAGTCCCGTATCATAAGGAGTACCCTTGAATGTCTCAACCATAACTTCTGTAGCTGGCTGAGATGTACCTAGTGCGAAAGGTGATATTGCACAGTCGATTACGTCAACACCTGCCTCAACTGCCTTAAGGTATGTCATTGAAGCAACACCAGAGGTGTAATGTGTATGGAGTTGTACAGGAATCTTTGTGCTCTCTTTAAGAGTCTTAACAAGTTCTGCAGCCTTGTAAGGAACAAGCAGACCTGCCATATCCTTGATGCAGAGTGAATCCGCACCCATCTCTTCGATCTTCTTAGCCATATCTGCCCAGTACTCAAGAGTATAGGCATCACCGAGTGTGTATGAAAGAGCGATCTGAGATTCACCTCTTCCTTCCTGCTTTTTGATCTTGTTTGTTGCATCTACGGCTGCCTGTAAGTTTCTGATATCATTCAGACAGTCAAATATTCTTATTACATCAATACCGTTTGCGATAGACTTCTCAACGAATGCATATACAACATCGTCTGCGTAAGGACGATATCCGAGTATATTCTGTCCTCTGAAGAGCATCTGAAGCTTTGTGTTCTTGAATCCGTCACGAAGCTTTCTTAATCTTTCCCACGGATCTTCCTTAAGGAAACGGAGTGAAGCATCAAATGTAGCTCCTCCCCAGCACTCTACAGCGTGGTAGCCTACCTTATCCATTGTTTCAACTATAGGAAGCATTACCTCGGTGGGCATTCTTGTGGCGATCAATGACTGATGCGCATCACGAAGAACTGTTTCCATTATGCCAACAGGCTTAGCTTCGATCTTATTTTCAGCCTTCTTAGCAACCTTTTTATCAGTTGACTTCTTCTCGGCCTTTTCAACCTTGGCTTCGTTTACAGCCTCGTTTTTTGTTTCTTTCTTAGCCATGTTATTTCTCCTTCATTAATTTAGAATAATCCGAATATCGCCATAAATGTTCCGGCTGCAACAGCAGTTCCTATAACACCTGCAACGTTGGGGCCCATAGCATGCATGAGCAGGAAGTTTGTAGGATCCGCTTCAGCACCGACCTTCTGTGAAACACGTGCTGCCATGGGAACGGCAGATACACCAGCTGAACCGATGAGAGGATTGGTCTTTCCATGTGTCAATATGCACATGATCTTACCGAATACAACGCCGGCTGCTGTACCGAAGGCAAATGCGATAAGTCCGAGTGCAACGATCTTAAGTGTTGCAACATTCAGGAATGCTTCTGCACTTGTTGTTGCACCTACGGATGTACCGAGCAGAATAACAACGATATACATGAGTGCGTTTGAAGCTGTATCTGTAAGCTGTCTTACAACTCCTGACTCCTTGAACAGGTTACCTAACATAAGCATACCTACAAGAGGAGCTGTTGTGGGAAGTATAAGACATACAACGATAGTAACAATTATAGGGAAGAGGATCTTCTCAAGCTTTGAAACCGGACGAAGCTGGTCCATCTTGATCTTTCTCTCCTTCTCTGTTGTCAGAGCTTTCATTATAGGCGGCTGGATGATAGGAACCAGTGACATATAAGAATATGCCGCAACCGCTATAGGTCCGAGCAGATCTGTCTGCTGCAGCTTACCTGCAAGGAAGATAGATGTAGGTCCGTCTGCACCACCGATGATAGAGATTGCAGCGGCAGCCTTGTCGTTGAAGCCCATCCATATAGCACCGAAGTAAGCAGCGAAAATACCGAACTGAGCAGCTGCACCAAGCAAGAAGCTCTTCGGGTTTGCGATCAGCGGACCAAAGTCCGTCATTGCTCCGACACCCATGAAGATGAGTGAAGGAAGTATCGCATATTCATCAAGAATATAGAAATAATACAACAATCCGCCGACACCGTTAGGTGAATCATGAAATGACATCATGATGTCGGGGTAAATGTTTACCAGTAACATACCAAATGCAATGGGGAGCAGAAGCAGCGGCTCATACTCCTTCTTGATAGCAAGATACAGGAAAAAACATGCTACGGCGATCATTATATAATTTCCATACGTTAAGTTGAAAAACGCAGTCTGGTGAACCAGATTGTCAAGCGTATTTGTTATATAATCCATTTTGTTTTTCCTCCGAAATCAGGCTTACGCCCTTAGTACAAGTTTGAAACTCATTAGTTGAGTGTTGCAAGGCATGCACCTGCTTCACAGGGATCGCCTACTGCACAATCAATACTTGCTACTGTTCCGTCCTGAGGAGCTACAACAGGGATTTCCATCTTCATAGCTTCGATGATAACAACTGCATCGCCCTTCTTAACAGCCTGACCAACACTTGCTTCGATCTTAAATACCTTACCAGCAGCACCGGCCTCAACCTTTACGCTGCCTGCGCCTGCGCTTGCCTTGGGAGCTGCTGCAGGAGCTGCCTTAGGTGCAGCCTTGGGAGCTGCCTTGGGAGCTGCTGCGGGTGCACCGCTTGAAGCACCTTCTTCAACAACTACATCATATACATTGCCATTAACTGTAATGGTATAATTCTTCATTTTTAAATCCTCCGATTTTAATATATTAATGAACTATCTGATTCTTCTAATAGAACGAACAACATATCCGCTGCCTGCGCTAGAACTTCCTTCGTAAGCTGCGATCGCTGCACTTATTACAGCTATGAGTTCGGTATCATCCTGTGCTTCTTCGCCTGCCACTATCTGTTCTACAGCCTTGTCAACACTTGTCTTCTCTTCTTTCTTCTCGCCTCTGTTCTCAAAAACACTTAAGAGCTTGAATGAAGAAATAAGAAGCATGATCAGTATCAGTACGCAAAATACTGTACCCATACCAAGCAGAGTGTTCATACCGGCTTTAGCCATCATATCCGACATGCTCTCAGCAACATGCAAATAACTAATCATAAAGACCGTCCTTTCTACAGTACTGCGCCGTGCTTCTTGGCTACTGTATCAACTGCCTTTGTAAACAGCATATCGAATGCACCGATAAGATACTTACGTGTTTCTGCAGGAGCGATGATAGTATCAACATATCCTCTTGCTGCAGCTGCATCTATACTGTTCTGGAGTGCTTCATAATCCTTTGCACAAGCATCGATCTCATCTGCGCTCTTTCCATCACACATGATCTTTGCTGCAAGTTTTGAATCCATCATACCGATGGAAGCGCTGTCCCATGCAAATGTCATGTCTGCACCGAGTGCCTTTGAATTCATTATGCTGTATGCTGTTCCGTAAGCCTTGCCTATAACAACATTCACCTTCGGTACTGTTGCATTTGCAAATACATATGTGAGCTTAGCGGCAGCCTTTGCAAGCTTCTTTTCAGAGCACTTGCAAGCTTTGAATCCTGCTACATTTGTAAGTGTAAGAACAGGGATCTCGAAAGCGTCACAGAAGTTAACTAATGAAGCAGCCTTTTCACAGCCCTTAGCTGAAAGAGCATTATCAAACTTCTCAACTTCCTTGCCTTCCTCATCATAAATTGCAGTCCTGTTTGCAACAACACCGACTGTAGCTCCGTTGAGCTTTATGAATCCCGTTACCATATCCTTGGCATAATCTGCCTTTGTCTCGAAGAATGCATTGTCATCTGCGATCATTGAGATTGCTATAGATGTGTCTGCAACTGCATTCTCGATACCGTCGCAGAGTCTGTTAAGATCATCTTCGCATTCAACAAATGATGTATCTGTATCGCAGTTTGCAGGAAGCATGCATACGAGCTCGCGAATCTGAGCGAAGATCGTTGCTTCATCAGCTACAACATCTACGATACCGGCTTCTTCAGACTGGAACTTAGCTGAAGATGTGTCGCATTTAGCTGTGCTGTTTCCTTCGATAGCGTTCGGAGAGTTAACAAAGAGTTTAGCCTTGCTCTCCTCCATAAATGTGAAATCTGTAAGTGTCGGAATTAGTGCAAGTCCGCCACCGCATGAACCGAATACTGCTGTGATCTGAGGAACAACACCTGAAGCGGCAGCCTGTGCAGCGTATATCTCGCCGAATGCATTAAGTGCATCACAAGCCTCCTCAAGTCTCAGTCCGGCAGAATCGATAAGTCCGATAACAGGTGCACCGGTCTTAACAGCCAGTTCATAGAGTCCCGCAATCTTTTTAGCATGCATCTCGCCAACGCTTCCGCCAAGAACAGAAGCATCCTGAGCATACACATACACGAGATTGCCGTCGATAACTCCGTAACCGGTTACAACACCGTCAGAAGGAGTCTTAGCTTGTTTCAGATTAAAATCAGTGTTTCTGGCTGTAACCTTGGCACCGATCTCAACGAAACTGTTCTCATCGAGCAGAGCAGCGATACGTCCGCTCGCGCTTGTAGTAGTACTCATTAAAAAGCCCTCCGTATATAAATATTTTAAATAATTTATGCATAAAAGCCCAAATTTTGAGCCAAACCGCACCAAATAACAGTATAGCATAAAAAAGAGGAAAGAAAAAGCGGTTTCTTTCCTCATTTTTACACATTTTGTTAATATATTTACGATTTATTCTTTCTCTCTTATCTCGCTTAACTCTTTCACATAATCCGTGTCGTCACTCTGTGCTGTCACAACAGTTGTTTCATTAGGAGTCACTATCCTGTTCCTGCCGTTTTGCTTACCGATATACAACAGTTCATCAGCTTCCTTGACGATATCGTCTATATCTCTCGTATCACCCTGAACAAGACCGAACGTCATTGTAAGTCCGAGTTTATTTGATTCATACTCAATCACATGATCAAGCACCTTTTGTCTTAACACCTTCAAAAGTCCAAATGCCTTGTCAAGATCAGCATCCTCAAAGATTATAAGAAATTCCTCTCCGCCCCATCTTACGGCAAATCCCTTGCCAAGCATGTATTCATTGAATATCGAAGCGATATCACGGAGTACCAGGTCTCCACAGTCATGGCCGTAGGTATCATTAAACTTCTTGAAGTAATCAATATCTCCCATGCAGACACAATACTTGACTCCGGCCTGGTTATACTGAGACTGCGTATATGCTATCTTGCTTGCTCCGACTCTTCTTGTATAAAGCCTTGTGAGAGTATCCCTTTCAATCATCTCTCTTAAGAACTTCTGAACTCCTCTTGAGAATCGTCCCATATCTCCGAGCTCATCCTGTCTGTCAGTGATCTCTTTGTCAATCTCTGCATTAAGATTGCCTTTTGATATCTCGTTTAAGAACTTCTTTTCCTTGTTTATCGCATCTACCAGGCTTCTTGCCGGATAAAAGCTCATCCATGCCGCAATAAGTGTCATGATCAGTGTAACTATCGGTATAAAGAAAAGCGAACCTGAGCTTTCTTTCTCGACCTGAGCCGTAGGTTTCCCCACAGATATCATACCGATGCACTTGCCATCGGAATTAACGAGTGGTTTGTAAATGATAAAGAACTTGGTCCCGTTTATCACTATGTTGTTGTAAAACTGTTCACTCTTTCCGTTTATTACGGCATCTGAGACTATCTTGTTGGAGATCGTATAATGAGCATCCTCTCCTATCGTCTGGCTTATCGTAGTAAGCATTCTGATATCAAGGAAGAATACGGTTATATCAACTCCGGTATCTTTCTTGAACGATTCAAGGACTTCTTCGGTATCGTTTATTTCAGCTTCACCCTTATACAGCTTGTATTCGGTCTCCGATATCTTTTCGGCTTTATAATCGCCGGGGTATACCGAGTCATAATATGCCTCTACAAACTCAGCTACATTGCTTAAGTTTCTTCTTACCTCTTTTTGAATCGCCCATGAAAAAACATAATAACTCAGTATAGTGACTACGATCCCCATTAAAATGATGGGAACAATGGTCATTATCCTGAGTTTATGCTTAAGACCTCTTTTTATTTTATTCTTTTGAGTATTTTCTTCTTTAGCCATTGATCAGCCTCACAGTCTACATCTGCAATCCGAGATCCTCAAGCGACATCTGTACGCTGTCTTCATTAAGCAGCATATCCATATCACTTTCATCGATGACAACATCTTCAAATGCGTTTTCAAGATCATCGTCGTCATCATCAAGGAACGCTTCCTGTCTGACAGAAAAGCTGGCATGATAATCCATCTTTAAGAGAAGTTCCCTTACAGTGCTTACTGTCTTTTTCATCTGATCGGTTTCTTTGATGAGAACCGTGATAACAGAATTGTCATCAACCACACTGTAACCCGCTTTTCTAAGTCCGGCCTTTGCTTCTTCTTTCGAAATCATCTCTACCCCTATCGTATCATATATTAAGCTGGAGTGAAACCTCCTGCTCAGCCTGCTCTCTGAATTCTTCCTTCTGAACCTGGCTTACTTCAGGAAGATCATCTAGCGACTTGACTCCGAAGCTTCTTAAGAACTGTTCCGTTGTACCAAAAAGGATCGGTCTTCCCGGAGCGTCCATTCTTCCCAGTTCCTTTACAAGGTCAAGCTCTATAAGCTTGTTTATGGCATGCGAGCAGTCAACGCCTCTTATCTTTTCTATATCCGCCTTTGTAACAGGCTGTTTGTAAGCGATTATTGAAAGCGTCTCAAGTACCGTATCGGTAAGCGTATACTTTCTCTCGCTCTTTGTTATATCTATCAGATATTCATACATTTCAGGCTTGCTGCACATCTGATAGGCTTCATCTATCTCCGTGATGGTTATCCCTCTGTTTGAAGAGTCCATCTTCTTTTTCATCTTTTCAACGATATCCCTAACTTCCTTAGGTGTAGCCTCGATAAGTTCAGCCAGTCTTGATATCTTGACACAAGAGCCCATGGAGAAAAGAACCGCCTCAATGACAGCCTCCTGTCTATCCTTGTTCATACCTTACCTCAATTCCAACAAATATATTAAATGACCGTCTCAAGGTCGATAAAAGCCATCTTGCTCTCTGCATCCTTTGCTACCGTTATCAGAATATCGTCAAAGATGCTGTCCTGAACTATCTCTATGATACCGACTTTTATAAGCTCAAGAACAACAAGGAAAGTAACTATTATCTCCATCTTGCTGTTCTGCTTTTCCAAAAGATCTCTGAAGCTCATGGTATCATGCTCGAGTATGTATTCCTTTATATATCTGGTCTTATCCTCAAGCTCGATCTCATCCTTTTCGATATTGCCGAACTGGCTTCTGATCGGATCGATCTTGTCTTCCTTACGCTTAAGTGTCTCTCTGAATATTCGATGTAAGCTCTGCAGATTTACTTCGCCGATAAGATAGTCATAATCGATCGGCGGCTGATATTTCTTCACTTCATCAGGAAGCGTTTCAGACTTGTAGACAAATCTCTGTGCACCCATCTGCATATCCTTGAGTTCAAAGGACATGTATTTGAACATCTTGTATTCAAGAAGCTTCTGAACAAGTTCCGCTCTAGGATCCTCTTCCTCACCGTCTTCATTGACTTCCTTGGGAAGCAACATCTTGCACTTTATATCAAGCAAGGTTGCGGCCATGAGTAAAAATTCACTCATGACATTCATATCCTCTGTCTCCATCTTTCTGATGTATTCTAGATACTGCTCAGTAATGGTGACTATCGGTATGTCATAGATATCAACCTTATTCTTTTCGATAAGATGAAGCAGAAGGTCCAAAGGCCCTTCAAACACTTCAAGTTTAACTTCTATAGCCATAACTACCTCTGTATCAATATATTGTGGTCTATCATGTGCCCACACTCATCTATTGTACAAAATGTAGTGTCTTTTTGCAAGTCAAACTTTCTTTATATCAATAATGCAAAGTTCGCATGGATTAAAGATCCTTAAAGGCAGGGTATGGCTTCCAAGGCCCTTGCTGACAACCATCTTTGAGCCGTTAAGATCATATATTCCACCGTCATATTTAGGGAAAAGGCTTAGTCTAGCCGAGACCATTCCGCCTATAAACGGAAATCTTACAATGCCACCATGAAAATGTCCCGAAAGAACAAGATCGGCTTCACTCGAATAAGCATCATAGAATTCAGGATTATGAGCCAAAAGGATTCTGTAGTGATCCTGTTTTCTCTCTCCCGTCATCTCTCTTACATATGACGGCTCCATTATCACCTTTGATCCGCGCTTATAATACTTTCTTTCTATCTCAAGACCCTGAAGATCGATGTTGAATTCTTCAAGATACTTTCCTTCATTTCTAAGCAGTATCGCCTTTGCGCCTTTTATCCCTTCAGCGAGTTTATCAAAATTATCCCCGAAATCCTCTCTGTACAGATACATGCGGTATTCATGATTGCCTATGCCGTAGAATACCTTTTTATCAGCAAATGAAGCAACAAGCTCAACAGCCCTCTTTATCGCAGCCTCGTGTGCTTCTCCTGCTCTTGACGTTACCATATCTCCGCCCATCACGATTATATCGGGATTGCATGCATTTACGGCATCTATCAGCTTTTGATTATCATTTCCGTGCGTATTTCCGTGAAGATCTGAAAGAAACGCTATGGTGCAGTCCTTTTTTATCTTTTCCGATGATAATGAATATCTGGACACAATAAGTCTGTTATTATCTATCGCACTAATAACAATTACGAACACTATTAAGATTGTTAGGATTAAAGCAATGATTTCCATGTCAGTTATTATATCATACCATTCAGGCATAAAAAAACCCTTGGAATGATCCAAGGGCTTTAGCTTTATTAGTTGTATTTACGCTTTCTAGCAGCTTCAGACTTTTTCTTACGCTTTACGCTGGGCTTCTCGTAATGCTCGCGCTTTCTGATCTCCTGCTGGATACCTGCCTTTGCGCAGCTTCTCTTGAAACGACGTAATGCGCTATCTAAAGTTTCGTTCTCTTTTACGATAACACTTGACACCTGGCTTGACCTCCCTTCAGTCCTGCATAGTTTTTCGACTGATTCAGGTTATTTGTGTTAGCACACATAACCATTATATCTATTTTTTGACTTTCGTCAACACTTTTTGTGAAAATTACGCGAAAATTCGTTACATAAGCTGCTCTGAAAGAACCTCTGCAGCTTTCTTTAAGCAATCATCGATTCCTGCAGGATTCTTTCCTCCTGCCTGAGCCATGTTCGGACGTCCTCCGCCGCCACCACCTACAAGAGCTGCAATAGCTTTTACAAGGTTGCCGGCATGAGCTCCCTTCTTCTGAGCTTCATCTGTAGCCATTACCATCAGATTTACCTTGCCGTCCGTATCGCTCGCAAGAACGATAACGCCTTCTCCAAGCTTTTCCTTTAACTGATCACCAAGATCTCTTAAAGCATTCATGTCAACACCGCTTAACTTCTTGGCTAAAAGCTTAACTCCCTTTACATCAGCCACTTCATCTGTAACATCACCGAGCGCTTCTTTTGCAGCCTTTGCCTTAAGGCTTTCTATCTCGGATGATAGTTCCTTGATCTGAGTCATCATGTTTCCGAGTCTCTCCAAAAGATTCGAAGGAGTTGACTTAACGATCGATGCAGCCTCATTCAGCTCGTTTTCAAGCTTTTTGTAGTATTCGTTAACGTTTGCTGCAGTAATAGCCTCAATACGTCTTACACCGGCAGCTACGCCGCTTTCTGATACGATCTTGAAGTTCTGGATCTGTCCCGTATGAGCAACGTGAGTTCCGCCGCAGAGCTCCTTTGAGAAATCCCCCATTCCTACGACTCTTACGGTGTCTCCGTACTTTTCGCCAAACAGAGCCATAGCACCGCTGTTTTTAGCTTCATCTATGCTCATTACCTTTGTTTCAACATTAAGATCTTCAGCGATCTTTTCATTTACAATGGATTCGATTTTGTCAATCTCTTCCTTGGTAACAGCTCTGTCACAAGAAAAGTCGAAACGTGTTCTTTCCGCATCCTGATAAGATCCGGCCTGGTGAACATCATCACCCAGCACTACCTGCAGAGCCTTCTGAAGAAGGTGCGTAGCGGAATGATTCTTGCAGATGCTCGCTCTTCTTGTACTATCAACCTTAAGAGTTGCATCGTCTGAAGATGAGATTCTCCCCTTTGTAACAACACCGATATGAGCGACTCTGTTACCCTTAAGCTTTATGACATCTTCTACCTTGAAGCTTCCGTTTGCTGTCTCAATAATTCCTGTATCAGCGCACTGACCACCCATCGTAGCATAGAAAGGTGTCTTGTAAGTGACTATTGTTCCTGCCATACCTTCTTCAAGGCAGTCAACCATAGCATTATCATCAGCCAGGCCAGCTATCTTGCTTGTATCAGTCAGTTTATCATAGCCTGTAAACTCGCTTACAACATCATCTGAAAGTGATGCAAATACATCGGCATCAGCAGTAAGTTTTGCTGAGAAGTTCTGATTTTCTCTGGCCTTCTGCTTTGCTGCCTCCATAGCCTTGTTAAATCCGTCCTCATCAACTTTAAGTCCCTCTTCCTGAGCCATCTCAACAGTAAGCTCGATCGGGAATCCGAATGTATCATAAAGATAGAAAGCAGAATCTCCATCGATGGCACCGCTCTTTTTCTTTTCATCAAGGATCTTCTTAAACTCCTTCATGCCGTTTTCAAGAGTGCTCTCAAATCTAACAATCTCTTTATCAAGTTCCTTTAAGATGAACTCACGGTTCTTTTTAAGAAGCGGATATGAATCATCATATACTTCATCAATATATATCTTTGCAACTCCCAGCAGTGCATCTTTGCTCATTGAGAGTGTACGTCCGTGTCTTACTGCTCTTCTGATGAGACGTCTTAATACATAACCTGCGCCCGCATTTGAAGGCAAAAGCTTTGCTTCATCACCAATGAGCATAACGCTTGTACGCATATGGTCAGCAAGTATCCTCATGGATCTTGTAAGCTTTTCATCCTCATCATACTTTGATCCAGATGCTTTTTCGATATATGCAATAGCACCTGCGAACAGGTCAGTCTTATAAACGTCCTTGGTACCATTCAAAAATGCAAGATTTCTCTCAAGTCCCCATCCGGTATCAACATTCTTCTGCTTAAGAGGTGTTAGATGTCCGTCATGATGCTTTTCATACTGCATGAAAACATCATTGCCAAGCTCAGTGTATTTTCCGCATGAGCATCCAGGGCCGCAGTTTGGTCCGCAATCCGGAACATCAGCTATATAGAACATCTCACTGTCAGGGCCGCAGGGACCATACTCAAGTCCCCACCAGTTATCCTCGGCAGGAAGATAATATATATTTTCCTTCTTGAATCCAGAAGCTATTCTGAATTGAGCACCTTCCTCATCTCTGGGAGCATTCTCATCGCCCTCAAATACAGTAGCTGCAAGATGATCGGCATCAAATCCGAAAACCTCTGTAAGGAGCTCATAGCTCCATTTGCAGCGATCTTCCTTGAAATAATCTCCAAGGCTCCAGCTTCCCATCATCTCAAAGAATGTAACGTGGCTCTTATCACCAACCGAATCGATATCATTTGTTCTTACACAGCCCTGTACATTGCAAAGCCTTGTTCCCAAAGGATGTTTCTCTCCAAGAAGATAAGGCATAAGGGGCTGCATTCCTGCAACATTGAACAGAACTCCTGTGGAACCGTCGGAAACGAGCGATACCGCACCTACATCCACATGTCCTCTCTGTATATAAAAGTCCTTCCAGATCTTTCTTAATTCTTTTGAAGTAAACTGTCTCATAACAAAATGTCCTTTCAAAAACCTTAATTTACGTCCAATCTATTATAAATATACAGTTTATCCGTGTCAAACAGATTTACCCGTGAATATCAGATATCGAACCGTCCTTAAAGATAAATATAGCTCTTACATCAGTCTGCCCCTTAAGATATTCCTCTGCCCCGTCATAACCCATACATAACAATGCAGTCGAAAGAGCATCAGCCTTCATCGAATCCCTGCACACAATAGTTACAGATGCAATATTATTCTCTGCCGGAAAACCGGTCTTTGTATCAATGATATGATGATATATTCGGCCGTTTCTTTCAAAGTATCTCTCATAAATACCGGAAGTAACAACACTCGTCTCTCCAACATTTACCGTTGTCGCAGTGATTCCCTGTGCTTCAAACGGTTTCTGAATTCCTATCTTGTATCCTTTGCCCTGTTTGTTGCCGATACAGGTGATATTTCCTCCAAGCGATATGACCGCTTCAGAACATCCGCATCCGCATAAAAAAGTCCTGAGCTCATCCGCGATATATCCCTTGGCTATTCCTCCCAGATCCAGCATAAGATCTTCATCATTTATTCTGATCAGATACTCCATATCATTGTTATCTGATGAAGCCTTTCTGGTAAATACTTCTATTTTTGAATGATCAGTATGATTTAGAGCATCAGTTATAAGATCATGATCAGGTATTACCTTTTCATCATTCTTAAAATCCCAGAGATCGATAACGCTTCCGAGTGCCGGATTAAAGCTCTCCTGCGTTTCATTAGCATATCTTATCGCGTATCTTAAGACATTGTACATATCCTCGGAAATAATCGCCGTAAATGCATCTTCTCCTTCAAGACCGCCTATTCTGTGATTGATCCTATACAATTCACTATTCTCATCGGTCTTGCTGAATATAAGCTCGTATTCTCTGCATTTATCCAGTGCTGCATCAAGAACATCTGCGGGAGTTTCATCAAAAACCTTTATGTTTATATATGTATCAAAGAATATGCCTGATACGCTGTCCTTCTTATTCTTTCCCGCTTTGTCCTTGCGCATTAAATATTCATAGAAAAGCTTTCCGTCAGTATCGTAAGTAAAGTAGTTATAGATAAGATCTATTCCTTCATCGGAATACCTGTCAGCATAACGGCCAAGTGTGCCATATACATCCAGCGTACCGCCGTCTTTTATACCGTAATCTACAATATCCCTTATCTCCATAACGGGATACCACATGCCTATCAGAAGTGTAAATATGATGATACCGCTCCTTAGTCCGTATTCTCTTGTCTCCTTTTTCTTGTTGAGTGTTTCAATAACATATGTCATCAAAAAGAAAAGCGCCGGAATTGATGCACCCATGACAAGATCATTGTAAAGCCCCATCGAGAATATGGGCAAAACTGTCAGGAAAGCAATGACTGTATAGTAAAGAATGTTGTTTTTCTGTTCTTTATATACGCATATGGCATAGATACCGAACATAAAGAAGTCAAAAACAAGGATAATGAATATAGAATTGATATTTATATCATGAACTCTAAGTCTAAGTGCTGAAGGTTTATCAACCTGCAGATAGCCTAAAAAGTATGCGATGAATACAAATCCCATAGTCAGAAATGCGCCGAAATTCTCAAAGCCAAAGATTTCCTTTATAGTCTTTTTTCTTTCCTTGGAATCCAAAACCTCATATACAGCAAGGCTGATCGCAGCAAGCGCGAGAAACAGAACGCTGAATGTTCCGTACATTAAAACCGGTGCTATCAGTATGACATAGTATCTCACTCTCTTCTTATGCATGAGAAACAGCATGCTTATGAGCCATATGACTATTACCTGAGGATATGTCCATCGAAGCATAACAAAATTGCTTCGATACTGAAGATGAAAATCCCTGCACAAAAGCCAGTGATGAGCTCCGACCGAATACATGTCATCTTTGTATATTCCTGAAAGGACACTCTGAGCAAGTATCAAAGCTCCGCAGAAAAAGAACATGATAATCAGAGTACGTATCTGTTTTAACTTGGTATTTGATCTGGTGAGTCTGATAAGATTCAGATATGCAATGTAGAGGCCAAATGCGCCCCATACTGACATTGCTATGGCGGAAATATTAAATCCAAAATTAACATCATTGCTTATACTTCCAAATATCGAAGCACCGATCTTGCCTATCAGAGTCGGTATCATGTACTGTCCGATGTAATATGTCAGAAGAGCTTTTTCATTTTCCGTATATATAACAGGCCATGACATATCAGTAAGGTCATGAAGCAGTGCATTGTGCTTTCCCCAGTCACCTGCCTGGATGAATATGCCTCCAAAGCCCATTATTATGCAAAGAGCAATGATTATAACAAGACTAATGGCAAGAATTACAGGTGATATTGTTACTGTTTCCTTGATATCATCATCTATGCGATATGAATCATACATATGCTTTAGGATGTACCCGCATACGCCAAATGTTATCAGCCACACATACCATGCGCAGAATCCGAGCATAAAGATTGCCAGCGGCAGATATATATATATTAAAGTTGTAAGCAATAGATTTTTACTGTTTGTCTTCATTACTTATTTATCTTTATTATCTCAACCAGCTGCCCGTCTGCATTAGCCGCACAATAAACAACTTCACCCATAGATTCAAGAATGCCGTTTTGAACGATCTCGAATCTCTCATATTCCTTCGTGCCTATAAAGATGTAATCAACTCCATACTGTTTTAAGGTATTTCGGGTTACATTTTCATCCTCTCCGGTATAAATATTCTCTACATCGATCCTTCTCATTTCCATATATGAGTGTGAATCATGCCAGAGCCATTCATGTGTATGCCATCCAAGTATCGTAGGATATCCTGTAAGCACAGAAACCCTGCATGTATTGGTATAGCTGTCTCCATCCGCTTCAAGTACTATCGGCTGTTTCTTGTCAGTATGTTCTACAATGTTGATCAGCGCTTCTATAGCCGGCATATCTGCAGAGTTCATTTCCCTTATCGTCTTGGCTGCATCAAATCCGCCATAGTTTTCTTTTTTTAGACTGCTGATCCATGACTTTGTTGCGGTTATAGGATAACCTAGCGTCATAAGCTGAAGAACGATCAGTATAACAGCTGTTCTTTTGTACAGATAAGCCTTATATCCTTCTTCTTTGCTTCCTTCCTTAAAGAAGGTGTTTATTATGATCCCGGAGCAAACCCCATACATAATGAATGCTTCATATCCCAGCTTGAACATTGTGTTTGCACGTGGATATGCGTTTATATAGATATCCTTTACAAATATGAATTCAGGTATGATTATAAGTCCTGTCGCACAAAGGCAGAGCATAAGAGTATAAAGTCTGCGATTATCTAGAGTCTTCTTTCTTATCAACAGAACAATGAATAATGCCGACATTGCAACGGGAAGACCCCATAAAAGAACGAGCTGATGAATCAGCGATCTTCTCTCTACAATACCGATACCCTCTACCATCTTGTTGAACTTCAGATTAAATATCAGCGAAACAGCTACCTGAACAAGCATTATGAATATTCCTGATAATGCAACATATCCAAAAAGCTTTTTTCTAAGTCCGATAGCACTCATCATGCCAAACAGTATAATGCTCCCGGAAACCACATAGTATATGGGGAAATCCCAGTAATTTGACATGGCGCTAATACCCAGTAGGAAACCTATTAGAATAAAATATGGATTGCAGCATTCCTTAAGCAGTTTAACTTCGCCACTGAATCTGTTCTTTATGTCCTTAAGATATGCCCAAAGTATGCTTAAAATGACTATTACCACGAGGATATTTACAACATGAGCATGCAAATCTCCTACTATGAAGGAATATGAAGGGAATTCATGTATAGTCCTGTCTGTAGTCACTTCGGGAACATATCCTATATAACGGGTCGAATCAGCAAACCAGTAGCTTGGCTTTTCTCCTTCAAGCTGAAGAATATCCCACAGCATCGGAACTATCTTTGCAAATACGACATAGTGGAAGTTCCCTGCAAATACAACAACTGCAGATGATAAGAGCGAAGCCAGTCTTGACTCGGTAATATCCCTAACTAGCATGTAAACCGCAACAGTTGCCCATGCAGCAATAAAAAACAGTCCGAATGTATAACCGTATTCGACCGGTATGCATGCTATCCTTGTCATATACGTGATTATATACTGACCGAAATAGTAGTAATTTAAATATTCACCGCCAGCCCACATATCAAGAGGCGGCATGTAATCAGTCTTGTACATACTCATCATGAATCCAAGATCCATCATCCTCTCGGTATCTGTTGCCGGTATTCTGTGAGCAAATATCCAGTTAAGAACAAAAAACAGGACCGCAAATGCTCCAGTAGAAATGAGCATAGCGTTCCTGTGCTGTTTCAGATAGTCAATAAAGCCATCGACCTTCTTGGTATATATTTCAAAAAAAACAGACGCATACAATACCCCTGCTGTCAGTATCAGACATATAAAGCATGATAAGGTGGTAAACTTTAAAAAATGAATAGATGAGAAGAACCACATAACATATCCGCTTATGTACAGGCCCAGAGAAGCAGAGATCATTATCCCGCCGTCCTTGAATCTGTTAAAAAGCCGATATGATATAGGAAGAGCACATATCATCAGCGCAAAAAAAGCCATATAAAACTGAATCATGTATCTTATATCCACTTGCCTACCCCCTTAATATCCTGTATAACTAGCCTGCTATCCCAAACAATGCAGCATAACCGAATGCGCATGCTACGCTAACTATTATCCCTGCAAGAGCGACTCCGCATATAACAGCAGTTATACTCTCCTTGAACTTCATATCAAGTATCGATGCAGCAAGTGTTCCAGTCCACGCTCCTGTTCCCGGAAGCGGTATTCCTACAAAAAGCATTAGTGCGACAAAAAGGCCGCTTCCCGCTTTAGCCTGAAGCTTCTCTCCTCCCTTATGTCCCTTTTCAAGACAGAAAGTGAAAAATTTTCCGATGATAGGCTTATCTGCTCCCCACTCGAGCACTTTTCTTGCAAAGAAAAAGATTATCGGAACAGGTATCATATTTCCAACAGCGATTATCACATAGCTTAAAGCCAGATTAAAGCTAGGATCACCGGCTTTGAATATATATGCAAAAGGTAGAGCTCCTCTAAGCTCTATAAGAGGCACCATGGATACAAAAAACACAAACATGTATTTATATCCTGTTGCGAGCTGATTAACTGTTTCAACAAGATTTGACATAGATTTATTTTCCTTTGATTAAATATAGAGTACAACTAAAACGGCTACCACTATTCCTGTGATAGCACCCACGAGAACCTGTAAAGGCGTATGTCCGACAAGTTCCTTTAAACGTTCCTCAGGTGATACATTCTTGCCCATCTTCTGGAACACTTCGATCATATCGTTTAAGACTTTGCCCTGACGTCCTGTTTCCATACGTACATTCATCGCATCATACATGACGATCATGGCCAGGACGAACGTTACAGCAAACTCTATGCTGCTTCCGCCGTATATCATTCCCGTTGCTGTCGCTAGACCGCATACCGTGGCTGAATGTGAGCTTGGCATACCTCCGCCTCCACACATGCGCTCCAGTTTTAATTCCTTATTGACGATCAGATAGATGATCGTCTTGCTTATCTGTGCAACTGTCCACCCAAGCAGACCTGCCACTAAAGCTTTGTTTGCAACCATCTGCCTTAAAAATTCCATATATATACTTCCTTAATATCTGCTTATGCTTACTGTAAGTGTGCCGTTATCGGCTACAGCTCCGATAACAATCGCATAATCAAATGTGTTCGTAAATCTAAGATCCAGAGTATTGCCTGCTATCGTTGCATCCATTCCCTCAGGGATATAAGGTACCTTGAGTGAATGAGGATGTCTCTCTGTTGCAGGAAGTCCCGCAGAGAGCATCGCCGCATAGAGTGTTGATGAAACCTGACATACACCGCCTCCGATTCCCATTCCATGCTGCTTGTTAATGAATATCGGTGCATTAACATATCCGTTGGCTGTGGTCCTTGGAAGTATCGTCGCATTAAACGAGAAATCCTCTCCTTTTTTGACTACCACACCGTTTATCCTTGAAGCTGCTACAGCTACATTGTTAGCTCTAGGTATCTTTGCATCATACTTGGTAGCATAAATGCCAATCACGTTGCCGGGATTAACATTCGCTGTCTTGTTTGCATTATTATTGTTATTATTCTTATTGTTTGAATTCTTGCCGGGGAGAGCTATCCTGTTCTCATTTATTCCGAATGCCGCAAAATGCTCATGATATCCGGCCCAGTTGTTGCCGTATGCTGACTGAAGATCGGGATTATTCTCCTTATATGCCTTTGCGTTGAATACAGCAGAAGCATTTCTTCCTTCACTTACACCGTTGTTTATGTAATGAGCCAAAAGCTTGTTATAATCATTTCCGTAAACAGCAGCAACATCGGGATTGTTGTCATAGTAATACTGTGAATCAAATACAAGTGCATACTTGCTTATATCACTCTTTTTTGCAGCCTGAGAACCAAACGGCGTAAGCATTATGCATGCCATGCTCACAAACAGCATAAGAGTGAGCCTTGCGGACCACTCTTTAAACTTTTCTCCCATACCCTTCATCCTTTCAATTTATCAGATTACTGAACCTTTGCCATATTGCAAACAGTCTCTAGTACCTTTTCCTTAAGAGCCATCTGAAGCATACGAGGTTCGCCATACATCTCTACCTGTGTATCATAGTAGCCTTCATCATGACCTTCCTCTACAAGAACACCCTTGTAATATGCAGCATCCGCTGTTATTCCTTCCTGTTCAGCGATTGCCTGGTAGATGAGCAGTTCCCTATATGTATTCTGAGCCTTCATCACAAGGCTTAAATCATACTCGCTCTCGCTCATTCCTATGTAATCCTCAAATGATGTGTAATAATCCTGTCCAAGATACTGCTTATACATCATTGCAGTATATTCATAGTTCTGATTGTCATCGAATTTCGCTATAGACTTAAGCGTCTTAAGATACTTTTTGTCATAATCCTTAACTGTTGTGTTATCTGTCAGATATTTTTCAACATAGCTTCTAAGTCTGCTTGCCTTATTAGTATCTTTAATATACTGTCTGTATCCTTCAACTGTTGTAGCCTTGTCAGAAAGATGTTCTGCCACATATGCATCATCGAATTCAGGCAAAACATATATACCATTTATCGTTACATTAAATGTTGCATCCATACCCGCCAGATCAGCTGAAGCATAATCAGTAGGGAATGTAACTTCTATATTAAAAGTAGAAAGATTTTCTGCACCGATAAGCTGTTCTTCAAATCCTTCGATAAAAGCTCCCGAACCGATAGTCAAATCATATCCTTCACCTTTTCCGCCTTCGAATTCTACTCCGTCTATACTTCCAACATAATCGATATTTACGACGTCGCCATCAGCCACCTTAAGACCTTCTTCTGTTGAGAGTACCTTGTTTGCATTCTTATAGCTCTCGATAGCAGCATCAACTTCCTCATCAGTGTAATCTATCTCTGAAAGAGGAACTACCATGTTCCGATAATCCGGCAATTCAATTTTATCGCTTGCTTTGATTCCACTTATAAAGCCGTTAGACTCAAGTCCTGCGGAATGGTCCTCGAGCGGAGAAACCTTGTTCATCCCCTTAACGACCATAAGACCTATGATCCATCCGATAAAAGCAACAGCCGCTACAGCTATGATAACTCCGGTGATCTTTCCGGCAATCGCTTTCTTTTTAGCTGATTCTATCTCTTTCTTTCTCGCAGCACGCTTTGCCTGCGATTTAGTTAGGTTTTCTTCCTGATTCTCATCCTTTTTAGACATTTTGATCATACTCCTCTTTCATTTATACATAAAAATTTGTCTTCTTTATTTATATATTGTCAACCGCTATATAATATCATACTTTCCAGCCTTGAGCAATGCCAAGAAAGACCTCAAATACAGCTTCGTTTTCTATAACAATGAGTGCTATCTTTGATTTGGCTCGGTTGAGTCCGTGGAAAAGATTTCTAACAGGCGATACTGTCTCGTCTTTGTCTTCAACATTATCGCTTCTCAGACATCTTTTATCATCATAGTTAAATCTTGAATTAACAATCATAACAACTTTTTCATATTCTTTAAAGCTAACATTTTCGACACCGATAACGCAGTTCTTATCGGATATATCAGCGTTTTCTCCATATATAGAAGTTGATATGTCACATATATATGTATAGCCCTCGGCCATAAAACTGCTAAGCAGTCTCTCAGCTTCAGCTATATCATTTGCATAGTTTAACGAAACCGATGGATATTCCTTTCTGTGGTTATTTCTGGAGCCCTGGACTATAGCCTGTATGAATGATGACAGTTCGCTCTTGGTCCTTATCCTGTTAGTCAGTCTGTAGCTCTTATATCCATCCGTCTTCTCCATAGCATGAAGTATACTTCTGTCCATCTCACCTTCTGCAATAATGTCTTCACAGTCATATGAAAAGATAACGGGCGCTTGTTTTTCTTTTGCTATACCGATGATCATATCCAGAGTATCTCTTCTTAGCAAATGAGCCTCATCTACCAGATAAGCAGTGTAATCGTTTAGATCTGCTACATCATATGATTCATCGCTGTTACACTGATAAAAATCTATTCTCTTTAATCTGTCATCAAGCTTCTTTAATTCTTCTGAATAAGAACCGCAGTGCACAACACACACTCGTTGCTTCTTGGAAAGTTCCATTGCAATATCATATAAAAGCAAAGTCTTACCGGTTCCCGGAAGTCCTGTAAATCCCTGAGCACATACAGCGTTATCATCCTCAGTATGTGTCTGTCTGAATCTGCTTATCTGTTTAAGTATATGCTTCTTTATATCGATCTGCTGTGATGTCAGAAAATACTCACCCTGTAAAAAGCGGTCAGGACTCGCAAGCGGAGATATAATATATCTTTCCTCAATAAAGAGCTCTTCAATATTGCCTTCATAGCAGTTCTTCTGCATAGCTAAATCTTCGCAAAGCTTCGAAAAATCAGTCTCTATTAGTCTTCCGCCGTTGGTAAGACGAAGCAGCCTGTTTTCTTCGCTGATATAAGTATAACTGCGTATGTTCTTTCCAAGTGTTGCAAGATAATATCTGTTCTGAGTTAACTGCTTTCGTATTCCCTCATCAGCTATAGGGAAGCTCTTGAGTTCTATGTTGATTACCATGTCATCACTAATGCGAAGAAGGTCAAATTCCTTTCCAAGTTTGGGTATCTGAAAAGAGTAATAGAAATGAAACGAGACCGCATCATCGATGCAGTCTGTTACATGGTCGGTAAATGCCTTTAAGCTCTTCATCTCCCATTGTTTTACGTGAAGAAAGCGTTTGCGCAAAGACATCTGCCTTTCTAATCTCGATATTAAAGAAAGATTTTCTACTCTGGTAAGGGCATAGATATTAATCGGCTTCATGAGCACGTCCTCCGATTGAGGAAATATCAAGCATGCCAAATAGCAGTTTCAGATCCTGCATGATCGAATACTCATCAATATAGACCATATCTAACTTAAGTATGTTCTCAACCTCATCCATGTCATATCTGTCAGACAGATTTCTAAAGCTCTTTCCGTATGTTTTTGCATAGCCAGTAAATCCTGGCTTCACTCTTAATCTGTATATAAATCTTGAGTTCTTTTCAACAAGCTGTTTATGGTATTCCTCTTCTATAGGCTCCGGACCTATAAGAGAAAGGCCGCCTTTTAATATATCCCATAACATGGGCAATGACCATCCGAACTTGCCGTCAGCAAGTGTATGTCTTACAAATGTTTTGCCATCCTTTGACATACATATATCCTTTTTTATTGCACTACCACAGGCTGCCTTACTTCTTATCAATCCTATAAATAGTATAGGGGATGTTATGATAATCAAAAACAGTGCACCGAATATATCCGTAAACTTCTTTATCAGACGCATTTCCCAGCTAACAGTGTATTCCTTAAGTTCAAGGATAGGTGTATCCCACAGATCCATCTTTTCAAATCCACGCATGAGAAGATCTTCAACTCTGGGTATTACGAATACTCTTATATAATGGCTGTAACAGAAATCTACTATCTCATCTCTTAAGCTTCCGTATACACCGTATAAAACGACACAGCCGTACCATCTGCTGCATTCTGCTTCTACCGCATTTACTCCCTTATCGACAGACATTGTCTTCATGACCTTAAATCTGTCTGAGCGATTCTCAAACTGAGAAGCAATGTTTGAAGCATCCTCAACATCCTCTCCATAGATTATAAGAGTCTCTCTGGGTGCAAATACAGAACGGTATATGAACCCTGACAGAGCTGTCCATATGAGAGCTATAACGACCTGAACGATAAAGCACAGAATAAGTGCCCTAGGTGGTACTATCCAGTTACGCATCAGGGAAATCTGAGCAAAAGATATGATGTTTGTAATAGCAAGTGCTATTATCTGGGTCCATGCGATCTGCTTTGTCTTAAGATAGCCAATACGCATGCTTCCGTTGTTCAGTGACATGAACCAAAGGATCACAAAATAAATGAACAGGATCAGCAAATGTCCTTTAAAGTACAGCTTAAGACCTGGACCAAAGTTGAAACCGTCCTTACTGATGAATGGCGAATTTATAATCGGATAATACACTTTAAACCATGCATATGCGTATACAGCAGTATACATGATCAGTCCGAAGACCGATAACTGAAGTACAGTAAATCTCTTTATCGATTCCAAGTGTCTTCTGACACCGTCATCTAGGATACGTCTGCTCGTAGCATTCAATGCCCACAAAAGGATATGCCACATAGAACCTATTGTTCCAAGACCTGCGACTTCTCTGTAAAGCTTCCATATCCTCTTTATCGCCTTACCCTTGTTAGATGAAAGTGAGGTTGCCGGACGTCTGTATATGACAAGCTGTTCATCAAGACCGTATATATCAATACCAGTTTTCATGATATTCCACCATGTAGCGGTATCCTCAGAACCTATATTAGGCATTCTTATGAGTTCCTTATCAACCTTCTGGGTATCGATTAAAACTGTTGAAGTAAAAATTATCGTTCTCGAAAGAGCTTTCTTATAGGAAAGTCTCTTTGGCACACGTACTACCTTTCCTGTTGGAACGGCATTTTCATCTCCGAACTGATAAGATGAGCATACGAATCCGGCATCATGCTTATTCATAAACATAAGCTCATGCTCTAGTTTATGCGGATACCAAACATCATCCGCATCAAGGAAGGCTATATATCTGCCTGTTGCAGCATCAAGTCCTGTATTTCTGGCCATAGCTGCGCCTTCATTTACAGGCTTTTCTATGAGCCTTATCTTAGATGCTGTTTCCTTATCAAGTTCTGATAAGCATTTCTTTACAACCTCAACGCTGTTATCCTTGCTAAGATCATCAACCAGGATAAGTTCCCAGTCAGTATGTGTCTGAGCTGTAACAGTCTCTATGGTCTTTTCTATGTAGTTAGCCGCATTATAAAGCGGAACTATGATACTTATCATTGCTCTGACCCCTTTAATTCTTTTTTGTTGCTATACATCGCCTCGTCTGCCCTTGCAAATACATCAAGTATTTCTTCTCTTCCATCCCACATAGAGTATCCGATGGCAAACTTGTAATTGCTCTCGTTCATCCTGATCCGGATCCTGTCGACAAGAAGCTTTATATCTGTATCAGTCATATCTTTACATATGACAGCAAATTCATCACCGCCCATACGATACAATTTACTTCTGCTGTCTATCGAAGAATAAATCGTATGTGCCATTATCTTGATTGCCTGATCTCCTTCTAAATGACCTTTAGTATCATTTATGAGTTTAAGATCGTTAAGATCTATTGATATGATTCCAACCTTATCATTGCTTTTGATAGTATTGATATCAGCATAAAAGCTAGCCCTATTCATAGCCCCTGTCAGTATATCAAATTTAAAGAATTCTATATGAATACACAGATAATAAAATGTGATTGCCATTGCAATGACACCTATGAGAATTCCCCAGAGTCCAAAAATCATCTCACAGAATGTACCGACTATGGCAAGCGTGACCATAATAGATATGATCGTTGCTTCGCAACATCTTTTATGCTGGATCCAGATGTGAACCGAATAAACATACATAAAAAGAGAATACAAAAGAAGTATGGTATGCGGTGTATATCCAAGCGGACCTCTCACCAGTTCACCTTCTTCATTGTATCTGAATATGTTATCAACAAAAAGAGCCATGAATGTGATTATTAAATTGATTCCTGCGGGTATATATAAAAGTATCTTTAAATACTTCTTTTCGCTGTTTCTGAGAGCTATAAGAATTGATTTGACTAATATGAAGATTCGAAGATTATATCCCAAGAACTGGATAAATGTATGAACTAACCCATTCTGTCCTGAAGAGAATGCAAAATAATCGGCATTGTCCACCGCCATCAATCCGAGCAACATTAAAAGCACCGGATTGAAGAGCCTTGTTAGCTCGTGTTCATACCGATTATTGAATACCAGAAAGATTATCATAAAGATAATTATACATACTGGCAGAAAATTTATCTGAACGACCTCTTGTAAAAAAGTATCGTGCATGATATATCCTCCATGACCAAACCTTTTTTAATTATATCATGTATTCAGATAATTTGTTTAGGAAATAATTGATGTGCTTTTTGCTAAGAATTGCTATTATACCTATATTATTTTCTCCATAATGCTCCTACTTGAGAACATTGAATCAAGCGTCGATTATTGTTTAGCGCAAACTTAAGCTTTAATTCCAATCACATAACAATTTGCCTCAGGCGCCACATACATAATAACGAACCATAGGATATTATTTCAGTTAGATAATCATTAAAATGATATTATCTGCACTACTATCTTTTAATCCCTAAAACAGTATTTTGTACAAATCATTCCGCTTGTGTTAGTGTGAAAATAATGAATTTTCCAAATAGCAGAAAATTTGATGACAAATTGATGATTAATAGTCAAATCGATTCAGTTAATCAATAATTCCCTTACTATAATCCCTTTCTCTTTTTATTTATGGCTTGATATAGCATAAGCATTTCTTTTGGAAAAGCTATTAAATAGGTTATTATTATATAAATTAGAGATACCATAAAGCTGATAAATGCCACTCTAATCAGTTGCCAATAGTTTTCTACTATAAATAAAGCATTATTACTAACCCCAAAGAAAATCAAACTCAGAGCTATAAGCGGTAAGTACAATTTAACAATTGATTGTATCTTAATCGGCATTATCTCTTTATTTACAAAAATAATATCTAGCACACTTTTTACTATTATCGACAACAAGGTACCAATAGCTACCCCTACAATCTCGTATTTTACTACAAGTATGATAGATAAAACTATGTTTATAACTGCTTCAGTAACTGCTATGTATTGTGTCTCTTTAATCATACCAGCTCCTATATACAAATTCTGATACAACAACCCTAAGCAGTAGATCATTTCAGCCATCAATACTATATAAGAGAATAAAGGTTGAGTATAATTTGCATCATTAACCCCTCTTGTATATAGCCTTACAAATAATGGAACAACTATAATACATGGCAAAAAAACGCATCCGGCCACTAGCTTATACATCAAATCCAGAACACTAACTTTTTGATGAATTTCTATTATTGAGTCCTTTGAGAAAGCCTCGCCCAAAGATGCCTCACTATTATTGAATACAGCCGAAATCAATACTGACATGCAGTGAATAATATACTGATATACTGCATATACAGAGATAATTTCACTATATGAAAAAACAGTTAAAACTAATATATCAGTACTGGTATGAATATACTGAGAAATCTGTCTAGTCAGTGCTGCTCTTTTCATATTTGACATTATATTATGGGTTTTTTTTGTTTTTCTAATATCATATTTGTTTTTTACGTATAAACTGAGAAATAATGGACGTATAATATAAACCAAAGTACATCCCATTCTAACAATATGTATAGAAAAGCCCGTTTTAATCAATAGTATTGCAACTAATGTTCTGATAATATAAAAGATGATCTGAATTATTGAGTATATATATCCTTTTTGTGAAACAAACAGTACTATCTGATTTGTTTGCCCCCACAAATACTCAAAAACCGATGATAGCCCCACTACAAATACTAATGATGCAACAAACATATAATCATATCCTGATTTCTCAAAAATCGGATATATTAAGCTTAGTATTATCAAATATACGAAGAAAAAGAATGCAAGTCTCGTATAATACAAACTAATTGACGCATATGTTGCATTAATCATATCAGCATCATCATCCGCAATTGGCTTATACAGCGATACTCGCGCAACAGTGTTAATACCCCCTTCTAATAATGTAATAATGCTCAAGAATTGATTTATTGAAGCATATAATCCATTTATTCTTGAGCCAAATGACAATAGAAGTGCTCGAGATATAATTAGCCCGCATATAATTGTAATAACTTGCTGAATAAACGAAAAAAAACTATTACGAACCAATCTCATATCCATAAATCACATCCTTTAAGGCTGCCTTAAACTTACGATAATATGCTTCTTTGCTATATTCAAATTTCACTATTTCCTGAGCTCTATGCATCATATATAATAATTCTTTATCATCACACATGCAAATTTCATCTAAAACTCTACTAAGTTCAGGTTCAGTAGCTTTAGACATACAAAATCCACAATCTCCAACCCTAATACCATCTGCTTTTGAAACAATTGGTATCAACCCCAAATTCATACCTGTCAAAACAGAAGTGCAAGTCCCCTCACTGCAGCTCATGCTTATTATATATCCACACTTATTAACAACATTTCGAAACTCATCATCATTTACGTCTAAATAATCAAACAATTTAACTCTATCTGATTTTAACTCTTCACTATATGAGTCCTTAAAACCAGAATCAATATTACCAATTATATATAATGTAAACTCATTCTTTTTAGATAGAACTTCAATTACCAAATCAAGTCCTTTATGAATACATCCATTCCCACACAGAAATAATATGGTTCTCTTGCATCTTTGAATATCTACATTTCGAACCGGTATTGTTTCATTAATCATTGACACTGAGCCCACATTGTAACACTTACAATTAAGCCATGAATAAGACTCCCTTACCCAATCATTATCCCCACCTAGAATAACGGCACTAGAATTGTACAAGCTCTGAATGTTTAAGATTAGATCACTCTCTATATCAAATCTATTTACTCCGTAATATCCCTTTCCGCGCTTAAACAATTCCACCCATCTCATAGTTTCAAGATAATTAGAATAAACAAAACATGTTCCTGTAGCTAAGTAGATTCTTTTGCATTCTTCCCTACACCTTTTATATGTTTTGCTGTAGCCTTCACCCATACCGATAATAAGATCATATTTTTTCAAATTTAGCTTTCTTGTATACTCAAAATATATAACATCAACGTTGTATTCTTCTTCAAACAAGCATTTGTTTATTATTTTAGATTTAAAATAGTTAGGATGAGTAATATTATTAGAAATAAATGGCCTAGTAACATATATAAGTAGACATTGCTTCTTGAAATTCGTTCTATTTACATTTCTAATTAGAATGTTCTTTGTTACTCTCTTTAAGATATTTTTGTCCATTTTATATATTTACACCTTTTCGTTTCTCAAATAAACTGTTTAACATCTTCATTATATATGGAAGAACAATAGAAAACTCAAATATATTCTTTGTGAATGCAATAGGAATACTATCCCGAAAAATAGTGAACATAAGATTGGCACTTAATAAGCAGTAGACTGTTTTGGTAAAATAACTATTCTTCCGTATTAATGAGGAAATATATCTCCCTAGAAGAAAAAAGAATATAATAGCCCCAATTATCCCATAGTCAAGAATATATGATGTAAAAAAATGTGTAGCGCCCAAAGGGGATTCAATACCTTCGCCTAACGAAAAAACATCCTTTATATATGAGATTTTATCTGGGAAAACACGATAAGGAACCAAATTAATAAATCCACTAATTGTGATGGACGGAAACGAAAACGCTTTATTAATCTTGTTTTTACTAATATATGAAACTAACGAATATGAAGTATATATTGGCTCTTGCAATATGTTAAAGAATACTCTATCTATTTCAAATCCTGTTTTTCTTCTTAAAACCCCGATTAGTCCAGCCACAAAGAGAAGGCCACCGAATATCACAAGCGCATTCTTTAACGAAATACCTTTTGATGTATATATGGAATAAGAAATCATCAACGCAAAAACGCAAGTAACAACGTATAACCTCCCACCCATTGTTAATAACAAAAAGCTAAATACGCAAAACAATACCCCCCATTTGCTATAAAAGAATTTTCTGAATCTAATTCTATTCGGGCATGAAAAAATATAAAATAAAAGTATTGATACTATCATGATAGTGAATGCAGATATCGCTCCTTTATTAACATTCGTTTTTCCTGTGTATCCTTTAAACAAGAAAGTACTATTCCAAAATACAAGTATCACTGCGATAATTAAAACTGGAAATGTAAAAAGCTTTTCAGAAAATAAAAAAGAGGTATGTTCTGCTGTTTTATCAGCAAATAAGAATTCTCCTTTTTTCATTTCACTTCCCAAAATAAATGACATATATAGCAAAAATGAAATAACTATGTATTTAACAATATCAGAGCTATCAATTCCACTATATCTTTTTTGCAAAGTTCTATATGCAAAATCATCAAAGCTGGGATTCAACTCGTAAATCAGCAATGGCAATACGGCATAATAAAAGAATCCTAAAGAAAAACAGAAATAATGATTAATAACCAGCTTTTTATTTATTATACTCTTGGAAAGAATTATGTAAACTATTATCAATGATTCGGTTAACAATAAGAATATTCTCATTTTTGTCACTACCAATAATATCCATTTATAACAACATTAATTCTATATACTGCAGAGCTACAGTTTTTGAACTATACTTCATTAACAGTTCTTCTGTTTTTAATATATCATTACATTTCAATCCAGTTTGAATCTTACGAATCCATTCAGAATAATCTCTAGCATCATCAACATAATTCACTAAATTATCAGTAACTTCAACTAAACTCGTACATTTTGTCGTCAACACAGGGACATTAAACGCCATAGCTTCAATAGGTGGCATACCAAATCCTTCAAATATACTAGGGAATAAAAACGCATAACAATTCTTATATAACAAGTTTCTTATTGAATCTTCCACGAAACCCGTTATGATAATGTCATCTAAAATCCCCAAATCCTTAGAATACTCTATTAATTCTCTTTCTTGCGATCCTCCAACCCCTGAAACAACAAGTGGATAAAAGTATGTAGAGTTTGTTCTTTTCATCTCCGCCAAAGCTCTGATTATAGTTTTCAAATTCTTATGAGGCAACATTGAAGACACCGTATAATAGTATTTCTGGGTTTTTAAACCCAGTTCCAATATTTCTTTATCAGAAGCTATATTATTATCTATCTTTATAGCATCATAAATCCTAATAACCTTACTTGTATCAGCATTGAAATAATCTATAATATCATCTTTTACATAATTAGATATAGCAATTATCCTTTTTGATTTTTTCACAGAATTCTTCCACGAAACATTCATCCAAATTCTTTTTAAAATGCTAAAGTATTCAGGATAATGAATAGCTTGCAAATCATGAATCACCGAATAGAACTCAATATTTCCTAATCTGGTGAATGGGATACTATATATTGGTTCAAGGCATCTAGATATGTTGTATTTTTCTAGTAATCTACGTAAACAAAGATTTTGCCATATAACACGAATACTAGGATGTTTTGATTTCACATTGGCAATTATCATATCGAAATATTTACTTTCAGTATACTTCTCTATATGATTTTGATTATCTTTTGAGACAATTAGATATATTTTAATTCTTGGGTCTTTTACTTCTTCTAACCCTTCAATCAAATTTACTATACTTGATTCTGTTCCTCCTACTTTACCATGCCTTATCCACGTCAAATCAATTGCAATTCTCTTAATTGAACTCATACTCTACCCAAAATCTTCTTAGCAAACTCTATGCAAATAATATCCAAAACATATAATCCTGAAAATCCATTTCTTTTATATATTGAGTATTTTATTTTAATATTGTTTATAACTTCTTTTAGCTGTTTCATATTATTACTGCACCCTCCCATAGTAAAATTCGCCAATATTTCGCTTGAAACCGATATTCTATAACCATTCTTATGAATCCATAAAAGCATGTCCAAATCATCAAAAACTGATTCATTCCTATAAAGCTTTTCTTTGTAGATATTCATACTTGTAAACTGAGTAGGATGATTCCACGTTCTTGAGGAAACAATTCTGGGATTTGATGCTTTCTTGATAAAAGTATGATTTCCATTATGCATTCTTATACTAGCATATGCCATATCATAATGCTCTTTCTCGTGTAATTTACAAATAACATCAATTGCTGTATTCTCATACCAATCATCAGAATTAATAATCCCTACAAAATCCCCTGAACAAAGTTTTATTCCTTTGTTTATTGCATCATAGATCCCATTATCTTTTTCTGATACTATCGAGAAAATTATACCTTCTTTTCTAAATGCCTCATTATACTCATTTGCAATTTGTACTGTTCTATCCGTACTTGCTCCATCAATAATATAGTATTCATATGGTAAATACGTTTGATTTAATACTGATTCTATTGTCCTTGCAATAGTTTTTTCTCCATTATATACCGGTGTAATAATACTAAATCTCATATTCATAATTTACTGTCTATTTCCTTAAAGCCAAAACATATTAACTCATCTTCTACGTTACTAAACCCTTCGGTACTATCTCTTTTGAATAATACCTTTACAGTCTCAAAAAGTATCTGTACATCAAGTAGCAATGACCAATTCATAATATACATCATATCCAGTTTTAGTTTATCAAGTGCAGATGTATTGTACTTTCCATACACCTGTGCATATCCTGTAAGGCCACCTTTAACCTTAAGTCTGAACGGGAATTCTGGTATCTCCTGGCTGTATTTCTCGTTATGTTCCCATCTTTCAGGCCTAGGGCCAACTATACTCATATCGCCTTTGAGGATATTTATTATCTGAGGCAATTCATCTATTCTAGTTCTTCTAATGAAGCTTCCAACTTTAGTAATTCTGTCATCATTTACACCTGCAGGATGAGGCTTTCCATCCTTTTCAGCATCCACGATCATACTTCTGAACTTTAGGATTTCAAATCGCTTTCCGTTCATTGTCACTCTTTCCTGTCTAAAAAATATCGGTCCGCCATCTTCACATTTTATAGCAATAGCCGTTACAATCATAATCGGAAATGTTATGATGAACGCCACAAGTGAAAGCGTAATGTCAAACGTCCTCTTAATTGCTCTCTTATACCATGGCATACCAATATTCCTACAAAGATAAAGTGGCGTATCAAACAGGTTTATGGAATCTGATGATCTGACGATTATGTCCGAAAGCTTAGGCGTATAATATACACGCTTATCCATCTCAAAGCACATCTTAAGTATGCTGTTTTTCACTTGACTTGGGATATCATTGATAAGAACGGCATCAAACGCACTGATTTCTTCTCTAAACGAGGCTTCATCGTGATCTATATATCTGATACTTCTAGCTATATGATATTTATCTGATCTTGAATTGATCTTTTCAAAGAGATGATTGATATGTTCACCGTAAATCTCCAGAATTTGAAGCGGAGGAAAAATATGCTGATATAGAGCAGTCATAGGAAGTGTCAGAGCCACACATGCTCCAACCTGCAAAATAGCCATGACAGCGTACTCTCCCAGTAATAAGAATACAAATCTGAACTGGCCTGTGATGGCCATTGATATGAATACTTCTATGATATTAACGGTTATGATCGATACAACCTGCGAAGATATGATACCTGTTTTACGATTGACGCCAACCTTATAGCCACCGAGGCCGTAAAAAGCAAGTGTAAAAAGTGAAGTATATATGATTACAGACATACCTAAGTTACCTTTGCCAAGCAGGTAACCTGTATTGTTATGTTCAGACGCAAATTCATACCATGTAAGGAAGAATATAAATACATTGACAGCTGTCAATATACAGGCGCAAATTCCCCTATACATGTATTTGGTCATTATCCTGTTGTCAGAATAAACTCCATCTTCGTTATACACTCAAATACCCTCATCGGACTTCTTATCGGAAGCTGTTGTATTGCCTTCGTTTACGCCTTCTGTGCTCTCTTTTTCAAACAGAATCTTAACGGTATACATGCATATCTTGATATCTTCTATGATACTAGGTTTAGATATATACATCAGATCCATGAGCAGTTTGTCATATGGTGATGTATTGTATTTTCCATATACCTGTGCATAACCAGTAAGACCTGCTTTTGCCTGAAGACGCAGTCTGAACTCCGGCATATCTTTCTCGTATTCAGCTGATATCTCTGGTCTCTCAGGTCTGGGACCAACGATAGACATATCGCCTTTGAGAATATTGAATATTTGAGGGAGTTCATCAAATCTGATGGCTCTGATAATTCTACCTACTTTTGTTATACGATCATCCTTATCGCCGGTAGAAAGTCTTGCAACGCCATCCTTCTCGGCATCAACTCTCATACTCCTGAACTTAAGGATATAGAACTCCTTGCCATTCTGTGTAAGTCTCTTCTGCTTATAAAGAGCCGGTCCGCCATCACTCTTGACAGCTATTGCTGTAATGAGCATAAACGGAGCAAATACGATGAACAGGAATAAACTAACGACTATATCGAATACTCTCTTTAGTATTACATACTCCGGAACAGGCTCATATCTTCTGACATGCATCATAGGCAGATGGAACATATGGACAGGAAGGGCTCCCGCCATGATCATATCCCCTATTCTGGGAATTACATATACATCTATGTCAGCTTCAACACAGTATTTTAGAATCACGTTTCTTTCATGGCTATTTATTCCTGATAAGAATACTGTCTTATACTCATCAAGCTTATGAAGATCAGAAAGGATATCAGCTACCGGATATGTTGCCTTGACATTATATCTCTTGCTCATACCATATTCATCTACTAGCTTTTCAAGCCCCATACGGTATTCATAGATGACAGCACTGCTTACGGGCTTATGAGTAGCAAAATACCACTTATGAGCTATCAGTGACCACAATATGCTTATGCACATCTGCATAAGGAAACAGAATGTGATAGGTACAAGATTTGGGAAATACAGCGATACCAACCATGTGAACATGAAAATGATCGCATCAGATACCACTATGCCCAAGAACTGACTATATATGATCTCAGATATTGACACCGTGGCTATATGAAAACTGTTATATGATCTGCTGCATATAAAATAAAGCGTTGCGAAGATGAATATTACTAACAGGTCTCCCTTGAAGTAATACTGTACTACCGCATAATCTTTATAATACAGATACCAAACAATTGCCCACATCGCTGTGATGAGCACTACATTTGCCAGTTTTAAGATTCTTATGGGGATGTTTTTTATGCTTTTTTGATCCAAAGTTGTATCTCCCGTCTGTTACTTGTTAGTATCCACTTCCCTGTAAAATACCTTTATGATTAGATCATAGAGAGCCTGCTCATCAGGATAGAATTCCTCAAATTCCTCTCCCATCTTCGTTTCTCCCTCTATCATATAAAATGAACTCTCTGAAAACTGATATCCGGAAACCTCAGGTGCCAGATATGCAACTTCATCAAATGAAACATTGGTTGTCATATAAGGAGTGATATCCTTATACAGTTCACTGACAACACCTATATCATTCTTTACAGCAGATTTTGCCTGTGCTAAAAAAATTGTCAAATACTGTTTCTGTCTTGCAAGTCTTCTATCGGAGGATGCGAATTCATCTTCGTCTCTGTCTCTAAGGTAAAGGTAAGCTTCCTCACCTTTTAGATGAACATTATCTCCTTCAGATATGATTTTCTTTTTACCTTTATAGATGTCTTCTATAGCCTGAAGATTAACTCCGCCTACTGCATCATTGATTATCGGAATAGCTTTCATGTTTATGGCAGCATAACCATGGATTGGAAGCTGATACATTAGCTTTCTTACTGCATCAACCTGATATTCGCAGCTCTCCTCTACGCCGTTTCCAAAACCGTGCTGAACAGCTATCTGAGCCTTTGTGGTAGTTACATAGTCACCGTATTCGTTATATACGTCTACATCCGTCATGGTATTCCTGTTGATGCCTATAACAGATATGGTCTCTTTTTTGCTGTCCAACACGAGTAAGAACAATGCATCTGCCTGACCGCCGTTTGTACCCTCGGCTACCTGCTTTACCTTGCCGTTCTTATCAACACCCATGAACAGGAAGGTCATTATATCATCGTTATACTCATATACCTTTCCGTTATACTTGATCCAGCCTTCTTCCCACTTTTCCTTTTCTTCAGGTGCAGCAAGTGCTGTTTCTTCAGTAATGATCACCGGATGAGTCTCAACAGTACTGTTCTTTAATCTGCTCTTTCCGACTGTTCTTATAACAAGCGCTGAAATAAGTGCCAGTATGATCAATCCTGCAATTGTAGATAAGCTTATTATCAGTGCTTTTTTCATGTTAATCCTTTTATTCTTCCTCTAACAGAATTGGACCCAGATCAAGATATTCTATAACTTCTCTGTTAATTGTCCCTGCAGCGTCGTTTGTAAGTGCTCCTATTACGACCAGTTGCTGTCCTTCATCTGTATCTATTGTAAGAGTTGTCAGGAACTTGTATTCATCAACATCGTCCCATCCTTCTCTTATCTGTTTTCCCATTATCTTTTCGTTATATACATCATCAAGAAATTCTCTTGCGCCCACTGCATCAGCAAAACTGTATGCATCGAAAAGATCATTGTTTTCTCTTCTGTATACCGCCCATATGGTATATGTCAAAGCGTTATCAGGAAGGTATATATAGAATTCATAATTATCTTCAAAGAAATCAGGATTCTCGTAGTTTACAAGATCCTTAAACAGTTCTTCGCTACCATGTATGACTGTATTGAAGTCACACATATCAGACATGTTATAGATCTCTATATATGCTTCTCCCTTACCGTCAGATACGCCATCTGCATTGATTGTTTTGTATCTATCAGGTTCATCAAAACTCTGAAGCAATGGCCCGTCTATCGAAGTACCGGGTACTGTGAGCCATCCCCATATATCAGGATTATTATCTATAAGTTTATTAAAATCTATATTGGCAGATGTATCTTCTTTGTTTTGTTCAGCTGTCTCAGATACAGGCTCTTCTTTTACGATCTCATTTGTCGGCAGAGGATCTTCTGTAGCTGGTGTTTCCTGATTACCGCACCCGTAAAGGATGATGCCTGCAAGCCCGGTAGTAGCGATCATCACTATGGTTTTAAACAGTCTAGATATTGAAGTCTTCACCATCGTCTATTATCTCTCCCGATACAGCATCCTCGAGTCCGATTATGTCATCATCAAGTATTATCCTGCTTGTAGACTGCCTTGTGACTCCTCTTAAAGCATCCTCTTCGCTTATAAGCTGATTTCCTCTTGAGCCGTATCTTCCGTAATCACCATAATGACCGTAATACTTGCCATAGTATTTACCGTAGTATCTGCCGTATCCGCCGTATGTACCCTTACCGCTCATATCAACCTTGTTGAGTACTACTCCAAGTATCCTGCTTCCCGCCTTGTCCAGCTGATCCTTAACAGTCTGTGCAAATCTGTAGCTTATGGCATTTGATTCAATAACCAAAACAGTTCCATCACACTTGGTACCGACAACAGCCGCATCAATAACAGAACCAAGCGGCGGTGCATCGAGAATGATGTAGTCAAACACACCTCTAAGTTTCTGTAAAAGAGCACTAAATTCTTCTCCTCCGAGAAGTTCCGAAGGGTTCGGTGGTACAGGGCCTGAGAATATCAGGAACAGGTTGCTGACATTTGTCGAATATACAACTTCCGCCATAGGGGCTTTACCTATAAGAGCATGCGTAAGTCCTTTTCTTACACCACCGGTCTTATATCTTCCTACAAGCACTGATTTACGAAGGTCACAGTCAAGAAGCAAAGTCTTGTTTCCGGCTTTTGCAAATGCCTTTGCCATTTCCATAGCACAACTGCTCTTTCCTTCATTAGGAGTACAACTTGTAACAGCAACAGTTTTGATATCGCTGCCGCAGAACTCTATATTGCTTCGAAGCGATTTGAAAGCTTCGCTCACTCTGTAATCATCTTCAAATGAAAATGTTAGATTTACTCTCTGCATCTCTTACCGCTTTCCTCTTTTTTTCTTCTTTGAATCTGCTTCACTCTCAATAATCGGTATTATTGCAAGTGTCGAGAGTCCCAAATACCTTTCAACATCCTCAGATGTCTTTATCGTATCATCCAATAGATACTTAATAAGTATCATGGCGCATACCAGCATGACTCCAAGCATTCCAGCTATCACAGTCCATTTAAGATAACTGGGAGCTGCTTTTTTAGTCGGCATGTTTGCACTTTCCACGACATTAACCGCATCTATATCCATAACGTTTCCGATATGATTTGATGCACTCTCGCGGATCGCGTTTGCTATGTTCATAGCCTCAACCGGATCCTTATCTGTTACTGTGATTGCAACAATACGGGTATCTGTAGGTGATGAAACACTTACTTTTTCCTTTAATCCCTGATAATCAAGATTGAGTCTGAGTTTTTGGATGACTTCCTCAAGAACGTATCTTGAATTGATCAGTTCGGAATAGTCCTTTGTCAGCTGTGTACCCAGCTGCATATCCGAATAGGTCACATTCTGACTCTCATTTTTATTCAGGATATATATTTTTGTTGTTGATTCGTATGTTGGAGCTATCACAAAGAAGCTGATGGCAAATCCGATCAGTGCGGCGGTTATTCCCACCAGCATGATCAAAAGCCATCTGCTTAGCAGTAGTCCCATTATCTCGAGCAGATCTATCTCGATCACATCGTTGTTGTTCTTGTTTTCCATGTATTCCCTTATCTTATTATCTTATCTTCGAGGATACATAACGGATTGTTCATGAATATCTTTTCCGCTGTCTCTTCCCCGTACTTTCCTGTTATATACTTAATACACTTTGAAAGTGTCGGTGTTCTCTTTTTGTCCTCATGTGCATCAGTTGCTACAAAAGTCACCATACCGGCTTTCATCATACTCTTGCACTTGCTCTTTATCTGCCATCCGACCTCCCCCATAAGAGATGATGCATTTATTTGAAGATAGCATCCCTTATCTATGAGTTCGTATGCCCTGTCAGCTTCCTTCATAACATTGATATATCTCTCAACGTGAGCGATTATAGGGAAATATCCTGCCATTAGCATGTCTTCAACGCCTCTCTTGATATGCTCCCAGTCATCCATCGGAGTATATTCAAGCAGTATGTATCTTGAGCCAGCCATTGTAGCAGCCTTGCCAATGCTTAATCTTTCACCGACATCAGATCTGTAATATAACTCGTTTCCCGGATACAGATTTATATATATTCCTTCTTTTCTTGCTATATGCTTCAGTTCATCTATTCTTGCAAGCTGTTCAGATAAATAAATGTTTCGTCTGTTTGGTTTATTGTGAGGGGTCAGTATTATATCGGTGATACCATCGTTTTGAGCCATCTTAAGCATTCTTAGGCTCATTTCAATAGACTCGGATCCGTCATCAACTCCCCACATTATGTGATTATGTATGTCAAAAACTCTGTCCATGTAATTCTTTATAATAGCCCTCCCCTTTCGAGGAGGGCTAACCCTTTCGGGATACGCTTCACGAAAAATAGTGTCTGCCCGCAAATTTATTTGTGGGCCTTATCATGCATGATAAAAATAACGTGCTGATTACTCAGCTAATACTACAACGTAGCCTGTGCCCCTAAGGACAACATCTACATGTTCATCTCTTACTGAACTTGTGAGTTTAACCATCTCGTTTCCGACTTTCTGGTAAACACTTACTTTGTCAGTAGCTTTAATTCTCGGGCAATAGAAACTTGTCTGTACATTCTGATCATATCTGTTCTTTATACCGAACGTATTGATGATCTTTCTTTTTCCTGCAAAATCCTTGATAGACTTTATTACAGGTTTGCCCAGTTTGAAGATATGGATCGTATAGTTGATTTTCTTTCCGTCAAGGTATACGCCTGTAGGAATTCCCATGGGTGCAACATCTTCGATTCCATCGATGGTAACAACCGAGTTGTTGCTGTATTCCTGTTCGCTCATACCTGCTTCTTCAGCAGCCTGCTGTAAAGCAGTCTTTCCACCGCCATTGCTGGTTGAGACAGTTGCGCTTACTGCCTGTGCAGAGGGTGAAGGAGCTGCTAAAACCGCACCTGAGAAAGCCATAACACCAACTAATACTAATGCTAAAAACTTCTTCATTCCGATTAGATTTCTCCTCTCTGTGTTCTGTGAAGCGTATATATCATCATTTTCATGATAATACCGTTAATCAGTCGCACCGCTTCCGGTCTCAGTCTTTACTTCAGATTCTTCCTTCGGATATTTTGCCGGAAATTCTCTCGATGCCTTTGCAACATTGCCGTCATAATCACAGACAGCATAATAAACTACCGCGACATTTCTTTCCTTGTTTTCAAGGATCTTTTCGATAACGATTCTGTCGGTCATATCTCCGTCTTTGTTATCTGTTGCTGTCATCCCTGCAGTAAGAAGCGATGTATCCATATCCGGAGTATATACCGTATTGTCTGCAGTGAATGCCATCCTGGGTTCAACCCTGTCCTTTTTGATATAAAAGAAGCCGCAGATACATATCAGTAAAACATCTATTGTAATGAGTAAAAATATCACCCACGTATTTTTTTGCATAGTATCCCCTTAGTATCCATATTATGTCAATTAAAATTATAGGCAAAGCACATAAATATGTCAACTTTTTTCAGTATTGAAAAAGACCACATACAAGGCATTTCAATTGCCTGCCTCGCATATGGTCTTTGTAAGTGCGTTATAGAATTATGTAAACTGTAATTTATTTCTCAAGATGGTCATACGGGAAGATGGTCTTTATAGTACCGTCTGCATTGTATTCTATCTCGGTATACTTAACATTTCTGCGGTGATTGATGCCGTTTGAAAGCTCACAATCATGATAGAAAAGATACCATTTTCCATGATACTCGATGATCGAATGGTGAGTTGTCCATCCAAGTACAGGCTCCATCAGTCTTCCTCTGTATGTGAAAGGGCCCTTAGGATCAGTACCTGTTGCATAAACGAGATAATGCGTCGTACCTGTTGAATATGACAGATAGTAGAGTCCGTTGTACTTATGCATCCACGGTCCCTCAAAGTATCTTCTGGCTTCATCTCCTGCCTTTATCGGATCTCCGTTCTCATCAAGTATCTGTATCATCTTGGGTGTCTCTTTAAAAGACTTCATATCATCGCTTAATTGCGCAACGAACGGTCCGAGTGCAGCTTCATCGCCCTTTGGTCCGTCTGCTCCGGGTATCATATCGGGATCACCCTTAACAAAAGAGCCTGTCTGCCACTTTTCAAGCTGACCTCCCCAGAGACCTCCGTTGTACATATAGTATTTACCGTCTTCATCCTCGAATACGGCGGGATCAATGCTCATGCTGCCTTCGATATAGTTATCTTCAGCCTTGAAAGGTCCAACAGGACTGTCGCTCACTGCAACACCGACACGGAAAATGCCTTCCTTGTCTCTTGCAGGGAAGTACAGATAATACTTTCCGTCTTTCTTCGCTACGTCGGGTGCCCACATCTGTTTGCTGACCCATTTGATATCCTTCATGTGAAGGGCTTCGCCGTTGTCTACGCAGTCCGCGTCCAGATTATCCATTGATAAGATGTGATAATCCTCCATCTGATACTCGTCACCGTCATCGTTGTCTTCGCCTTCATGAGCGATATCATGTGACGGATATACATATATCTTGTCATCAAATACGTGTGCAGAAGGATCTGCGGTAAAAATGTGTGATACAAGTGGTGTTCTCTGTTTCATTTTGTCTCCTTAATGTTAAATATTCCCCCGATGTTGCACGGGCACTTATATGTGCATTTTAAAGTGCTTTATTTAAAGCACTCTATGATCGCCTTTATAACGACATCCTGTTCTTCGGCAGTCATCTTGTTATCCGAAGGCAGGCATAAGCCTCTGTTAAAGATATCAGCACCGACATCAATGCATCCGCCTTCAATATATGCGTTTGTCTTTGCTCTCGCATTACCGTCTTTGTTTATGAACGGATTGAGCCTGTAGATTGGCTGCATATGCATAGGCTTCCAGATAGGTCTTCCCTCGGCATTTACAGATACTATGGCTTCGAGTATCTCTGTAGGGCATGACTTGCCTTCTTGAGGTATATACACGGCCTCGTTATCGGAACGGACCTGTCTGCACATTGCATCCTTATCTATGATCATGCAACTTAACCAGTAGTTAGGCTCACAATCTGATCCGTTAAACGGATTCATTGATACTGGAAGATCCTTTAAGCCTTCCTTATACCTTTCATAAATAGCCTTTTTCTTTGAAATATGTTCCTCAAGATAAGGTATCTGGCCTCTTATCACTCCGGCTATCACATTACTCATCCTGTAATTATATCCAAGTTCCTCATGCTGATACCAGGGTGCTGCTTCTCTTGCCTGTGTAGACCACTTTCTTACCTTTTCAGCCGCTTCTTTGCTCTCTGTCAGGAGCATACCGCCACTTGAACCTGTTATTATCTTGTTTCCGTTAAAGCTTATCGCATTGTACTTTCCGAAATTACCGGTCTGTATTCCTTTATATGACGCACCGAGTGATTCGGCTGCATCCTCTATGATGATAGCGCCATGTCTGTCGCAGATCTCTTTTATCTTATCAAGTTTTGATGGTGTTCCGTACAGGTTAGCTACTACAACGAGTTTTACTTCGGGATATATCTCAAAGGCTTTCTCTAAAGCTACCGGATCCATATTCCAGGTGTCATATTCTGTATCTATAAATACAGGGATGCCGCCTTCATAAACAATAGGATTTACTGTGGCATCAAAGGTCATATCTGTGCAGAATACTCTTTTACCTTCAAGTGCGCCATGTCCCACCTGAGGCTGTCCGTAAAGATCGATTCCTGCAAGTTTTGCAGCCATATGGAGTGCTGCCGTTCCTGAAGAAAGACCTACAGCATAAGTGCATCCTACCTTTTTGCAGATAAGTTCTTCTGCCGTATCGATATTCTTTCCGACAGTAGTCATCCAGTTGGTATCGTACGCTTCCTGTATATACTTCATTTCCTCGCCGTGCATGGTAGCTGTTGCAAGGAATATCTTCTTATCCAGTTTTTTTAGATCGTTGTTTTTATTAAATGCCATAATAAATGCTCTCCAGCAGTTAATATATCATCGTTTTATAAGAATCGTCAATCAGCTTTTAGACTGCCACCTTCAAGTAATGTCTTTAATTCTTCACGCATCAGAGGTTTTGAGAAAAGATATCCCTGCACCATATCACAGCCTAGATCCTTCAAGAAATCATATTCCTCTTTTGTCTCAACGCCCTCTGCGAGCGAATGCATATTTAGACTTCCCGCCATTCTTATGATATTTTCAAGGATAGGTCTCAGATTATCGCTGTTTCCGAAATCCTCCAAAAATCTCATATCGATCTTTAATACGTCAAAATCATAGTCCTTTAAGACATTAAGTGAAGAATAACCTGACCCGAAATCATCAAGCCAGATCTTGAAGCCTTCTTTTCTCAGCTTTTCCATCGCTTTCTTAAGCTCAGTCTTACTCTCGTTAAGCGTGCTTTCTGTTACTTCAATGACCAAGAGATCTCTCGGAATGCCTTTAGCAGTTTCTATTATACTTTCTGCTATATCACACAGATCAAAATCAAGTCTTGACAGATTTACTGATACATGCAGCGGCTTATTCTTTTCTGACATTGCAGATCTGATATCATCACATACCAGTTTTATCACATGCAAATCGAGTTTATGTATAAGCCTGAACTCCTCCAGTGTCTCGATGAATTCGCCTGGTGAGAGCAGACCGTACTGAGGATCTCTCCATCTGGCAAGGGCTTCAAGCCCGCATACGCTTCCTTTTTTCGCATCAATAACAGGCTGATAGAAAATCTCAATATGACCGTTTTCGATAGCACTGTCCAGATGACTGATTATGTATCTCTTTCTCAGTTGTTGTTCATGCAGTTTTTCATCATATATGCAGTATAACTTGTCTGATTCATGTTTTATGCTTGTAGCTGCAAATCTTGCTCTGTCACATAAAAGGCTTATATCTTCAGGACCCGAACCGTCCTTTTTCATTCCGTCTGTTCTATAGATTCCCGCTTTTATCCTTAGGAATGTCTCTCCCTCAAGATCGGATAATCTCTTCTGAAGGACATCTATCTTCTTTTGCGGCTCTTCATCATCTATGAGAACAACAAAGTGATCATCAGAAAGCCTTGCTGTCTCTCCTTCAGAATACTCGCTTTTTATATATGATGCCATCCTGACAAGAAGTTCGTTTCCCTTAAGGAATCCGTAGCGTTCATTGTATGTCTTGAAATTCTCGATATCAAAATACAGGAATGTAAGGCTTTTGCCTTTCTCACATGCAGCCTTTAACATGTTCTGGCCATGTCTTCTGAAGTGATGCATGTTGTATATGCCAGTCAGTTCATCATGTGTCGAGATAGATTCAAGATCATCAGCCTTTTCTGCTTCATTGAGTCTCTGGTTGTAATTGCCGACGCTTATCATCACAGCAGCCACAAATGTCGTGAACATGTTGACATCAGTAGCAACGGTCGCAGGCATAGCCTTGTCACAGATATAGTAAAATCCGCCGAATGTGACAGCCAAAAGAACGACTGAGATATATGGTCTCCACACCACAAGGCATCCCACAAACAGGATCATTGTCAAAAAGCTTAGTATCTGTTCGCCCTTAAGATAATCCAGGTATGAGATATACATGCCAAATCCGACGCAAACGGTAGTATAAATACACATTGCCGTCATGAGCTTTGTGTGATTTATCTTCTTTCCCTTAATATATGAGACCGCCATAGTAAGCATCAAAACACTGGCACCAAGCAGCACCAGATAAAGCCTCATATGTGTAGCTATCCATTCAGGAGATCTTTGCTCTATCTTAAACAGTACTATCCCCAAAGTACGCAGAGTCATCCACAGCTCAACAAAGATAACAAAGACACACATGCACGATATGGATTTCATGTTAGATGAATCGATATAGTCGGTCACATAAGGACTGTGTTCGGACAATCCGCTCCATCGCTTAAGTTTTTCCTTCATTCTATGTTTCTGCCCTCTATCTGAGTCTTAGTATAAGTTTGATTATGTTCTTACAGCAAAACTGAAGATCCGCTTTTGTTATCCTGAAGCCGTCTATTTCTTTATTACTGTTTACAGATTCTATTATATCATCTATGTTCTTTTCACAACCCGGCATCTGTATATCGTCACCGGCATATATGCATCCACTAGATGCTGATATGGGATAATGAGCACCATACTTGCCTGTAAGTCCCGGCACATCCTGGCTTGTCAGCCAGTCAGTCATTACCATGCCATCAAACTTCCACTCGTCTCTTAATGCCTTCTGGGTGAGATCTCTGCTGTTTGCAGTATGGATACCGTTTATGAGATTGTAGCTTGTCATAACAGATGCTGGATTCGATTCCTTGACAGCTATCTCAAATCCCTTAAGATAGATCTCTCTTAATGCTCTTTCCTTTATATGAACATTAACAAAGTATCTGTTATCTTCCTGGTTGTTTGCAGCAAAATGCTTTATTGTAGTCCCTCTTCCACTGTTCTTCTGGACACCTCTTGTCATTGCCGCAGCGATCTTTCCAGCTATGAGAGGATCTTCAGAATAGTATTCAAAGTTTCGTCCGCATAGTGGATTTCTGTGAATGTTCATAGCAGGAGCCAGCCATAAAACGACTCCGAACTGTTCCATCTCGGATCCTATCATCTCTCCTACGGATTCGACCATATCCGTATTCCATGACTGTGCAAGAGCCCATCCGATCGGAATTGCAGTACAGTACTGATAATAGTCTATCGCATCTTTAGGTGTATCTTCAGGCCATGGTTTTATCAGATCTCCGAATACGGCTCCTCCTGGAAGTACCTTGCCGTTTGTGTCAGTCTTAAAATGCGGCTGCAGTCTTAATCCCGCCGGACCGTCAGCCATAATCATCGTATCAACATGACGAAGATCCTTAAGGACAGATGATGTATCACCAGCAGCTCCCGGAACTGTGAATGCATCGGCAACGGTTATGCTTCCGTCGCTTCGTCTCAGCGTTCCCACACACATCCTAGCCATCTCTTCAACCGTTAGCTGGGCAATGAGTTCATCGAGAGTATTTTTGCCGTTTCTTACATCATCTAATGATATAGTCTCGCCTTTATGGCTATCTATGAGTTCTTCTTTTACGCCTGAGTACTCATGCCTTATGGTACTTATGCATGCAGTATCGATGTTTATGATCTCGGCATAGCACTTTTTGTCAACACCGCTCGGATCAAAATCGTTTTCATTTATACCAGATACTATCTCTTCAAAATCATCATCAACAGGACAGATATGCTCGCAGATCTCTGTTATCTTTTCATCCGCGACTCTTAATATGGATGCTGGCTTTGTATGTCTAGAATCCTCTCCGTATCTGACTATGTAATCACCTGCTTCAATTATATATGAGCATGTCTTTTCATCAAACGATGCCAGTGACGCTATATCAAATACAGCGGTTATATCCTGTTCTTCTTTTGGGCGAAGTTCCTTGCTCTTTACCCAGGCTTTCAGTTCCTGGTATGGAGTTGAAAGCTTCTTTCCAGGAGCAGATACATAGATCTGTACAACAGCCTTTCCGCTGTATACTCCTCCTGTATTCTTTATTTTGAAATCTATGCTGATCTTGTCTTTTATCTGAGCTATCTTAACCGCGTTTATTGAAAACTCCGTATAGCTTAAGCCATAGCCGAAAGGATATGTTACATTTTGGGCAAAAGTATCAAAATATCTGTATCCTACATATATCCCGTCCTTGTAGTAATCCTCATGGACATTTCCGTTGTTTAATCCAAACTCTGCGCTGGAAGGATAATCCATGTATTCCAGAGCCCACGTATCCGTTAGGTGACCGGACGGAGTTGTCACTCCTGTCATCATGTCAACGAGTACATCTCCTCCCAGATTGCCCAGCTGACTCATAAGAACAATGGAATCGACTCCGTCCATATCCTGAATCTCTTTCATCTGAACAATCCCGCCGACATTTAGCACAACAATAAGCCTGCAGGGAGATTTGGCAAGCTTTTTTATATTTGACATCTCATTTTCACTTAAGAGATAGTCGCCTTTATCAGCCTTTCTGTCGACTCCTTCTCCAGATGTTCTTGCTATGACATAGACAGCAGTCACATCACTTATATCATCATCATTAACAAGTGCATCATCGGGTTTGCTGTATGGAAAATTAAACGACAGATATTCTGACGGTGTACCGGTCTGTACGGATTTATTCTTTATGAATTCAGCATATTCAGCTTTAGAATTCTTTAAGATCTTTTCGTTCCTGTCGAGCCAGTCTTTTGTAATTATCTCAAAACCCGCATTCTCAAATCCCTGTTCTATGGTCGTATTGCTTCTGGTGTTAACATCACCTGAGCCTGTTCCGCCCTTGACGGTTCCTCTTGCTCCGCCTCCAAAAAGCGCGATCTTTCCTTCGCGGCTGATAGGAAGCGTACCGTTGTTTTTAAGAAGCACTATGCACTCAGCAGCCATTCGAGCTGCAAGTTTGGCGTTATCTATTTCTCTTTGAGTTATCTCATTTGTAGTTGATGCGTATATCCTGCCCATTTAGCCTCCTCTATCTCTTAAAGAAGAATTTTCTAGCCAGTTCAATGCCTACTCTGTACGGCAGTGGTCTCAGCTCTTTATCTGCCTCTTTTAGCTTTTCTCTTATCGCTATGTGCTGCGGACAGTGCATCTCGCATTTGCCGCATTGAATACATTGAGAAGGAAATGCCTTCTCGCCTCTTAGTCCCACGCTCTGTGCATACCCGAAACGTCCGTCATGCTTATTTTCCATATACATGAGATTATAGAAATAAAAGGCCGCCGGGATATCTACTCCCTTGGGACAAGGCATACAGTATCTACAGCCTGTACATCCAACTTTTTCCCTCTCTCTTATTATCTTTATGACTTCATCAATGATCTTAAAATCTGTTTCATCAAAACAGCCGACATCAGCATCAGAAGCGATCCTTACGTTTTCTTCAAGCATCTCCATCGAGTTCATGCCGGAAAGAACACATGTGACACCCGGCTGATCCCACAGCCATCTGAGTGCCAGTTCTGCTGTCGAATAATCTCTGCCGTTTTCCTTTATCACCTGCTTTGCTTTATCTGGCAGATTGACAAGCTTGCCGCCTCTTAAAGGTTCCATTATTATAACCGGTATGCCCTTTTCATAAGCTGCTTCCAGGCCTTTTCTTCCCGCCTGACTTGTCTCATCAAGATAGTTATACTGTATCTGGCAGAATTCCCAGTCATAGGCATCTAATATCTTTAAAAACTCTTCCGTATTTCCATGATACGAAAACCCTATATTTCTTATCGATCCATCGGCTTTATGTTTTTTTATCCATTCCTCTATTCCGAGCTTTTTTAAGTTTTCCCACTCAGAATATGCGGTGAACATATGCATCAGATAATAGTCTATATAGTCGGTTTTAAGCCTTTTTAGTTCTTCCGCAAAAGTCTTATCGATCTGCTCTCTGCTCCTCATGGTATACTGTGGAAGCTTAGTTGCGATATATACCTTATCTCTTACATTATTCTTTTCAAGGATGGTCCCGAGAGCTTCTTCGATACCGGGATAGATATAGGCGGTATCATAATAGTTTATACCCATATCTATGGCAGCCATGATCTCCTTCTCGGTCTTTTCCATATCGACCTTGTTTCCGTTCTTAGAAAAACGCATACAGCCATATCCTAACTGGGATATGGCTGTATTGTTCTTATCATTTCTATATTTCATGTGTTATACCCGTGTTTTAAATATTTATTACTCTTTTATAATATCATAAAACACGAGTTTTCTGAACAATTAGTTCTTCTTATTCTCGCTGTAAGCCTTCTTTGCTTCCTCGATACCTGCTCTTAAGCCTGCAAGGCCAGCTTTTGCAACTTCTGCAGATGTTTCAGCAAGATCTCTTGCAAGGTTCTGAGCCTTTTCAGCACACTCTTTGAGCTTTTCCTTTGTATCTTCATCAACGATAGTCTTCTTGTCGCCCTTTGTATCCTTTGCTGCCTTGTCAGCGATAGCTGCCTGAGCTGCTGCAAGTCTTGCGATCGGAACACGGAAAGGTGAGCATGATACATAATCAAGACCGATCTGGTGGCAGAACTCAACTGATGCAGGATCTCCGCCGTGCTCACCGCAGATACCTACGTGAAGCTTAGGATTAACCGGCTTTCCGAGATCGAGTGCCATCTTCATGAGTTTGCCGACACCGTTTCTGTCGAGCTTTGCAAAAGGATCGTTCTCGAAGATCTTTGCTTCATAATATGCCTGAAGGAACTTGCCTGCATCGTCTCTTGAGAATCCGAATGTCATCTGTGTAAGATCGTTTGTACCGAAGCAGAAGAAATCAGCTTCTTCAGCGATCTCATCAGCAAGAAGTGCTGCTCTTGGAATCTCGATCATAGTTCCAACTTCGTATTCTATCTTTGTATCGCTTGCTGCGATCTCTGCATTTGCTGTGTCGACAACAAACTTCTTGATCATAACGAGCTCTTTCTTTTCACAGATGAGCGGGATCATGATCTCAGGCTTAACTGTCCAGTCAGGATGCTTCTTCTGTACATTTATAGCTGCTCTGATAACTGCCTTTGTCTGCATAACAGCTATCTCAGGATATGTTACATCAAGTCTTGAACCTCTGTGACCCATCATAGGGTTGAACTCATGGAGTGAAGCGATGAGAGTCTTTATATCCTCTACGCTCTTACCCTGAGCATCAGCAAGCTTCTTGATATCCTCTTCCTCTGTAGGAACGAACTCATGAAGCGGAGGATCAAGGAATCTGATAGTAACCGGATTGCCTTCAAGTGCTTCGAAGAGTCCTTCGAAGTCTCCCTGCTGGTAAGGAAGGATCTTATTAAGTGCAACTTCTCTCTCTTCAGCATTATCAGCACAGATCATCTCACGGAATGCTGCGATTCTGTCCTCTTCAAAGAACATATGCTCTGTACGGCAAAGTCCGATACCTTCAGCACCGAGCTCTCTTGCCTTCTTAGCATCAGCAGGTGTATCTGCATTTGTTCTTACCTTGAGTGTTCTGTACTTGTCGGCCCATGCCATAACACGTCCGAACTCACCGGCGATTGTAGCATCAACTGTAGGAATGATTCCTGCGTAGATGTTACCGGTCGTACCGTCTATTGAGATCTCGCTTCCCTCATTAAATGTGGTTCCCGCGAGTGTGAATGTCTTGTTTGCCTCATCCATAGCGATGTCGCCGCATCCGGATACACAGCATGTTCCCATACCACGTGCTACAACGGCTGCATGGCTTGTCATACCGCCACGTACTGTGAGGATACCCTGTGCAACCTTCATGCCTGTGATATCTTCAGGTGATGTCTCGAGACGAACTAAAACTACCTTTTCGCCTCTTGCATGCCAGATCTCAGCATCCTCTGCAGTAAATACTACCTTACCGCATGCAGCACCGGGAGAAGCACCAAGTCCTTTTCCGAGAGGTGTTGCAGCCTTAAGGGCAGCTGCATCAAACTGAGGATGAAGAAGTGTATCGAGGTTTCTGGGATCGATCATTGCAACCGCCTCTTCCTCTGTACGCATGCCTTCATCAACAAGATCACAAGCTATCTTAAGAGCAGCCTGAGCTGTTCTCTTTCCGTTTCTTGTCTGAAGCATATAGAGCTTTCCGTGTTCAACAGTAAACTCCATATCCTGCATATCTCTGTAATGGTTTTCAAGAATTGAGCATACTTCCTTGAACTGAGAGAATGCCTCAGGGAACTTATCCGCCATCTCTGCTATCTTCATAGGTGTACGTACGCCTGCAACAACGTCCTCACCCTGCGCGTTTGTCAGGAACTCACCGAAAAGTCCCTTTTCGCCTGTAGCGGGATCTCTTGTAAATGCAACACCTGTACCACAGTCATCACCCATGTTACCGAAAGCCATAGACTGTACGTTAACGGCTGTTCCCCATGAATAAGGGATATCGTTGTCACGACGGTAAACATTTGCACGAGGATTATCCCATGAACGGAATACCGCTTTAATAGCTCCCATAAGCTGCTCCTTGGGATCGTCAGGGAAATCCTTGCCTATCTTTGCTTTATATTCAGCCTTAAACTGGTTAGCCAACTCCTTAAGATCGTCAGCTGTAAGTTCAACGTCCTGCTTAACGCCTCTCTTTTCCTTCATCTGATCGATGAGTTCTTCGAAGTACTTCTTGCCTACTTCCATAACTACATCTGAATACATCTGGATGAATCTTCTGTAGCAGTCCCATGCCCATCTGGGATTGTTAGACTGTGTAGCGATAGTCTCAACAACTGTTTCATTAAGACCTAAGTTTAAAATGGTATCCATCATACCGGGCATAGATGCTCTTGCGCCGGAACGGACAGAAACCAAAAGAGGATTCTTGCTGTCACCAAACTTCTTGCCTGTGATCTCTTCCATCTTTACGATGTACTCATTAATCTGAGCCTGTATCTCCTCGTTGATCTCGCGACCGTCCTCATAATACTGAGTACAAGCCTCTGTTGTGATCGTAAAGCCCTGAGGTACAGGAAGTCCGATGTTTGTCATCTCTGCTAAGTTAGCGCCTTTTCCACCTAAGAGGTTACGCATGCCTGCGTCGCCTTCTTTGAACATATAAACCCATTTCTTGGCCATATTCATTCTTCTCCTTTTACCATACTTTATAATTTAACATTGTAGTCCCTGACTAAAATGTAAACTTATCTGCAAAGAACTTATCGAGTTCGTCGATAGCTACTCTCACCTGTTCCATTGTATCACGAAAACGTACTGTTACACAATTGTCTTCTTCTGACTCGAAGTCGTATGTAACGCAGAAAGGAGTACCGATCTCGTCCTGTCTTCTGTATCTCTTTCCGATGTTTCCTCTGTCATCAAATTCGCAGTTATATTTCTTGGAAAGTTCTGCGTATATCTTCTCAGCGCCCTCGTTTAACTTCTTTGAAAGAGGAAGTACTCCGATCTTTACGGGTGCGATAGCTGGATGGAAATGAAGAACTGTTCTCATATCAGGTGCTTCTTCAGTACCGAGATTCTCTTCATCATATGCTTCGCACAGGAAAGCGAGTGTTACTCTGTCAGCACCAAGGGAAGGTTCAACGACATAAGGAATATATTTCTCTTTGCTCTCATCATCGAAGTAATCCATAGGCTCGCCTGATGTATTCTGATGCTGAGTAAGGTCATAATCTGTTCTTGATGCGATACCCCACAGCTCGCCCCAGTCTGTGAAGGGGAATGCATACTCTATATCAGTTGTGTGATCGCTGTAGAAAGAAAGCTCTTCGGGATCATGATCTCTGAGTCTCAGATTCTCTTCCTTGATACCGAGGCTTAAGAGCCACTTGTAACAGAAGCTTCTCCAGTACTCAAACCACTCGGTCTGTGTTCCGGGCTTGCAGAAGAACTCAAGTTCCATCTGCTCAAACTCTCTTGTACGGAAAGTGAAGTTGCCGGGTGTGATCTCATTACGGAAAGACTTACCGATCTGACCTATACCGAAAGGAACCTTTTTACGTGATGTACGCTGTACATTCTTGAAGTTAACGAATATACCCTGTGCAGTTTCGGGTCTTAAGTATACAGTATCCTTTGCATCTTCAGTTACGCCCTGGAAGGTCTTGAACATCAGATTGAACTCTCTGATGCTTGTAAAATCATGCTTTCCGCATGAAGGACACGGAACATTGTTGTCATTTATGAACTTCTCCATATCCTCATGAGACCAGCCGTCCACGCTTGTCTCTAACTTAATGCCGTTTTCCTCAGCAAAAGCCTCTATGAGCTGATCTGCTCTGAATCTTTCATGACATGCCTTACAATCCATAAGAGGATCAGAAAAGCCGCCAAGATGTCCTGATGCCACCCATGTCTGAGGGTTCATTAAAATCGCACAGTCAACACCTACATTGTAGGGATTCTCCTGTATGAATTTCTGCCACCATGCGCGCTTTACATTATTCTTCAGCTCTACGCCGAGGTTACCGTAATCCCAGGTGTTCGCAAGTCCGCCATAGATCTCACTTCCCGGATATACAAATCCTCTGTTCTTGGCCAGAGCCACTATCTTTTCCATAGTCTTTTCCATACTAAATCTCCTTATGTATTGTTTTTCTTATAGATCATTTACATATTATATATCTTAAGCCGCCTTCTTGCGCCTGAGCACTCTTTGATCCGGTAAGCGTTATTCCTTCACCTATATAGATGATATCACTCGGCATATCAACATCGATATTTTCGGATACTATCGCTATCTTTTCACTGCTCATGGATTTCCATGTCTTCTGGTCAAGATTGCTGCCGTCAGAGGTGGACTTTACTTTTCCGACAAGGTTATAGCCTGCGCTCCTGGCCGCTGTGCAGTCTCCGTAAAAGAGAACTCTGCCGTTCATATCAAAATATGCATCGTCTTCCTTATATTCTATATCAAGGCTGACAATACCGTTTTCAAGCTTGCTGTCCTTGATAACTACCGTTTCTGAACCAGTCTTTGTATTGTAAGCATTTACTTCCTGCTCATTCATCGAACACAGTTCGTTAAAATCATAAAGACTCTCATCAAATGCATCACGTATATGGAGTATAATCGAACCGCTCTTTAAGAATTCTAGGGTGTTTTTTGAATACTCTGAAGAACCGCACGCTGAAAGGAAAATAAAAAATAGGCATGCAGTGCAAATCAACAGTCTTCTCTTGCTCTTCATACCTAAATAGCGCATTATTGTTCCATCTCCCTAATAAAGTACACTATATTATATATAATGTAATTTTCATTTTCAAGTGAAAGAATACACAATTTATGCGGACAAAACGTATATTTATATATCATATTGTATCAAGGATCTCCGCACTCTTTAAAGGAACATCTATGGAGTATCTGACAGCATCCTTTGCGATCGATGTCAGTTCGCTTAGGATATTGTCCTTGACAGAGAAGTTAAACAGCTTTGCCGGCGGAGTTTTAATGATATGATCCAGTGTATATAACGTATCCTTTTCATATCTTGCATTGTCCCTTACACCCCCAAATTCACCCTGAAGGCTTATCGCTTTTATCTCAAAACATGCTCTTACCAGTCTGTTGTCGAATTTATCGCTCTCTAATGCTCTTAGCGACTGATAGATCAGGGTGAGCATGTCCTTGTCATTTAAATTTTCATGACAGTAATAATCTGCTATCTCAGCAAAATACATTCCATAATAGGCACTCTTAAAATCATCGCGAAGGAATGCAAAATAATTTGATATCTTCGCTTCATTGATAGTATAGCTGTTTCTTCCGTTAAAGAGACCAAACTCGCCGAAACAGAAAAGATTGGTTGCCGCCACGAGTTTTGAACCGGGCTTTCTGGCAGACCTGGCAAATGCGCTTATCTTTCCTCTGTCATCGGTAAGCATTACTATTCTTCTGTCATATTCGCCTATCGGCTCGACCTTTATTATCAGGCCTCTCACTATGGTCAGATCTGTCATATCACTCTATATCTTCTGGATTGTATCCAAAATTCTTAAGCAAGAAATCCGAATCTCTCCAGTCTTTCTTTACTTTTACCCACAGCTGCAAAAATACTTTACACTGGAGCATCTCTTCAATGTCAACTCTTGCAAGCGATCCTATCTCTTTAAGTTTGCTTCCGTGCTTTCCTATTATCATGCCCTTATGGCTGTCACGTTCACAGATGATAGTTGCATCGATGTTGCACATCTTTCCTTCATATTTCATAGAATCTATTGCAACAGCCACTCCGTGAGGGATCTCATCTCCCATTGATCTTAGTACCTTTTCACGGATCATTTCGGCTACTATCTGTCTTTCCGGCTGATCGGTTATGGTATCTTCATCATAAAATGGCTGACCGTATGGTAAATACTTCATTATGTTATTTATCAGTTCGGATATGCCTTCACCCTTTTTTGCAGACACGGGTATTATCTGTTCAAAGTCGTATTCCCTGCTGTATGTGTCTATCACAGGCAGTATCTCTGCTTTCTTTACTGTATCTATCTTGTTTATAACAAGTATTGTAGGAAGCTTTGCCTTCTTTATCTGTTCAAGTATGCTCTTTTCTCCCGCTCCTATATATGTCGTGGGCTCAACAAGCCACAGCAGTACATCTACTCCGTTCATAGACCCGTATGCAGTATTTACCATATAATTTCCTAGCTTGTTCTTTGCCTTGTGTATTCCCGGTGTATCAACAAACACTATCTGACCGTCATCACATGTATATACAGACTGGATCCTGTTTCTTGTAGTCTGGGGCTTGCTCGAGGTAATAGCGATCTTCTGTCCTATTATATGGTTCATCAGAGTGGATTTGCCGACATTGGGTCTTCCTATTATGCTGACAAAACCTGCTTTATAGTTATCTTCCATAGTTCTCCTTTTTTGATATTTCTCACATCTTATAATATAATATTAAAAATTTTATTTTTTTTCCATAAATTTGTAAATCTTCGTTCGTATCTTTATCAGAAGCGATGATAAAACAGGATATCACAGATAAATTTGGGAGGAATAATTTATGAAAAAGAAAGCTTTGGTTTGGATACTGGCTGCAGTCACAGCCCTTAATATCACAGGATGCGGTTCATCGGGGGCATCATCATATAAAAGTAGTGATGCTTACTATGAATCTCCAACAATGGATGAGTCAATTAACTATATGGGTGAGAATGCAACTGCTACGCAGGCCAAGATGGTATCATATGATGACAGCATGTATGACTTGGAGATGGAGGAATCGGCTCCCGCTGCAGCAAACACATCAGATACAAACGTTTCCGAGAATGCATCAACCACTAACAGGAAACTGATCCGCGATATGTCTCTTAATGTTGAGACCAAGGAATACGATGCGATGCTTAAAAGCCTTACCGATGAGATCACTTCTCTCGGCGGTTATATAGAGTTTATGGACATCAGGAACAATTCTTATTATTCAAATAAGAATTCCTCGAGAGGTGCTACTCTTACTGCCCGTATCCCGGCCGCAAAACTCGATCAGTTTGTAAATGTGATCGGCGAGCAGACAAATATCACAAACAGGACCGAATCGGTTCGTGACGTGACACTTACATATGTTGATATGCAGAGCCACAGGGATGTTCTGATAGCAGAGCGTGAACGTCTCATGGAGTATCTCAAACAGGCTGATACCATTGAAGAGATGATGTCTATCGAGGATCATCTTACAGATATCCGTTATCAGATAGAGAGCATGGAAAGCCAGCTGCGCACATTTGACAACCAGGTTGATTACAGCACAGTCAACATCAATATCACGGAAGTTGTCGAGTACACACCCGTAGTTGAGCCCACCGAGCCCAAGACAGCCTGGGAGCGTATTTCCGAAGGATTCACACACAGTGTTAAGGATGTTTTATACGATGCAAAAGAATTTATGATCGACCTTATCATAGATCTTCCTTACATCCTTGTAGGACTTGTTAAGATAGCTATCTTCTTACTGATCGTTCGCTTCATCATCATGCGTAACAAGAAGATCCGCGAGTGGCTCAAGAAAAAGAAGGAAGAAAGGAAAGAATACAAAGCTGAAAAAAAGGCTGCTAAGGCTGCAAAGAAAGCTGCAAAGGCCAACGATGATTCAGATAAAAAAGAGCCTGTAATGACAACCGGCGAAGGTGCTGCACCTGAGGATATAATAGAAGAATAAATCAAACTAAGACTGATAAAGGGAAAACCTCAATTGAGGTTTTCCCTTTGTTATTTCACCTTATATCACACCGAAGAGCTTGTTGTTAAATCCTTCAACTATGGTTGCATATTCAAGATAACTAATATCCGTTCCAAACACATCGTTCCATGTTTTAAGCAATAAGTCGCAGGCAGCTGTTGCCTTATCCTTTCCACCGTTAAGAAGCATGGCGGGAAATACATAATAGATCATGAACAGGTTCAGATCCTTCTTTTTCATCTTTCCGACCTTGCCAAGAAAAGAATATTTCTTGTACACGGCTTCGGCAAATGACCTGTACATACCCTCATCGCCATCAGTAAGAGCACTCAGGTCATCTTTATACTTCTCCTTAAACACTTCCATGTTCTTTATATATTTGTTTCTGTTAAACCCTGTGAGTAAGATCTCATAGTCATTAAACATTTTAATATTATCCATATCTTTTTCATGCCTTTTCAATCATATTTTCCAGGTTGATGAAGCGATCCTTCTCACTCTTTATCGCTTCCTCGTTTCCGACTACGCATACATATCCCTCTTCAAGGACAGCCTTTATATAGTCTGAAAGCAAACGTATCTTGTCAACATCTGTAGAGAGCACTTCATCTCTCTCCTTCTGATAGTCCTCTACAGAAAGATTTGTCATATATGCACTCAGCGACTTTATAGCTTTCGCAGACGGTGTCAGAGGCGTGTCAAGTTCGCTGATTGCTCCTATTATATACTGAGTCATCTCTCTACTACTTATATCAATGCTTTCGACATACTCAGGTATGCCTTCATATACATCTAGAGTCTTTGACAGATTGGGATCACGGTAGGAAACAAAGAAGCTGTCTCCGCTCTTGCTGAACGAGCTCATACATCCGTATGCACCGTTCTTTACACGAACGTTCATCCAGAGATATCCGTAGCTCATGATAACCTTTAATACTCTCAGGCTTCCTGTATACTTAAGTCCCTTCTGAATGAAGTTACCACCCCTGCATACATAGTTTACCTGAGATGAGCTCATTATGCCTTCATTCATAACAACGGGCGTGGGATCAAATGCTGGTTTTGAAACAATTTCTTTTGTTTCATGCTCGTTAAGTATCTCAAGGAAGTCCTCAGCCTTCTTTTCAAACAGCTCATATTCATTCTCTGAGCCTGCGAAATCAAACATCAGATTCTCTTTTCTGAATATGTACCTGACCAGTTCATTGAGCTTATCTTTGTAGCTTTCCTTGACTGATTCGTATTCGTTATCGAGCTTTTCAATAAGCTTGTAGTTCGTATATCCGCTGATCTTGTCGGTTATCACGGCGCCTTTGCTGAAATATGTTCCTATCCTTCCTACAGCCACCTGATGACCTGAGCTCATCATGGTCGCCTGTGTTCTTGACTTGGTCTCACTGATGAGTTCTCTGTTACGCTTTTCATTATCAAGAACGGATGTAAAGATTATCTCCTCCAAAAGTTCAAATGCAGCATCGAGGCCGCCCTCCAATACCTTGGCTTTCCACTCAAAGGTTACTCTTGTATCATCCAGGTTCTTTGAATCGGTATATATGTTGCATACAGGTACGATTCCTCCAGTTTTTATGTTTATCTGGTTAAAGAGCTCACCGTATGTATAATTTGCCGTATCCACCAGTCCCATTGAGTTTTTGAGCATTCCGGCATATCCGAACAGCTCATTTGGCAGATCAGTGATATCAAATATCAGTCTGAGATAATCTATTCCATGAGTATCTATGGGATGATACAGTGATCTTACTCCTTTGATCTGTCTCATCTCATTATATAAAGCCGCGGTCTCCTTCTTTATATCCTTAAGTTCCAGAACAGGAATGCATTCAAGCTGCTCAGGAGTATCCTCTTCATCCTGATAAGCCTTAAGTGCCGCTGTTTCATTAACGATTTTTTCTATCTCTTTCTCGCTTAGGGAAGCCTTGTAATCAGCAAGCTTTTGAGCAAGCTTTTTATCCTCCTTTTCAACCAGCCCTATCTCGGGAACAACGATCACAACAGATCTGTGTTCATTATTCAAAAGATATTTTTCTATCAGCTTCTCATAATAGTCGGTATCAATCTTATCTCTTAAAGCCTTGAATGTATCGCCTGCAGCCAGATGAATGAAAGGCTTCTCATCATCATAAAGCCAGCTGTCGAGAGCCTGCAGTCCGTACATCAGTCCCGGAGGATATGATCCGAAATCAGCTTCTCTAAACTTGAACTCAAGAGCGTTTACAGCGCCTCTTAACGTATCCTTGTCCAGTCCGTTCTTAACTATATTAGAAAGAACTTCCCTGATAGTATCAAGGAACAGTTCTTTTTTATTCTCATCAGAGTTCTTAGCTACTATTGAGAAGTAAGGCTGCTTGATGCCGTTTTCGCAGTAGCTGTATATATCCTTTCCTATGCCTTTATCAAGCATCGTCTGCTTGAGTATTGCACCCGGTGCAGTACACAGAGCATAGTCTATTATCTGAAGCGCTATATATTCTTCTTTATCCAAGCTGTTTGAGAATACCGCATTGTAGGAAAGATATGTGTTCTCATCAACCGGTTCACTCTCTGTTATTGAAAATGCCTTTCTGATCTCTACCGGTTTATCAAAACTCTTCTGCGTGGCAATCTCTGAGTCCACATCTATCCTGTCGTATGCACTCAGATACTTCTCATCGATAAATGTAAGCTTTTCCTCATAGTCCATATCTCCGTACAGATAGATATAGCTGTTTGAAGGATGATAATACTTCTTATATGTATCTATATATGCTTCATATGTAAGATTCGGAATGTCCTTTGGATCTCCGCCGGATTCAAATCCGTAAGTGGTATCCGGGAAGAGCGAATTAAATATCTCTCTTTCAAGAACATCATCAGGAGACGAGAATGCTCCCTTCATCTCGTTATATACAACGCCGTTAATCGTAAGATCATCCTCAGTGCTTTCCATCTCATAGTGCCAGCCTTCCTGCTTAAAGGTCATGTCACTCTTTAGGATGTTTGGATAGAAAACGGCATCCAGATACACATGCATCAGATTAGCAAAGTCCTTGTCATTCGTGCTGGCAACGGGATAAACCGTCTTATCCGGGTATGTCATTGCGTTTAAAAACGTATTTAATGAACCCTTTACCAGTTCTACAAACGGATCCTTTACCGGGAAGTCCTTTGAACCGCAGAGCACGGAATGCTCGAGTATGTGCATTACTCCCGTACTGTCCTTTGGTGTAGTCCTGAATCCGATATAGAATACCTTGTTGTCATCATCGTTATTAAGCAGTGCTACTCTTGCACCCGACTTTTTATGTCTTAACAGGTAGCCTTCACTTCCAAGATCATCTATTTTCTGTGAACTGATCAGTTCATATTTATCCAGTTTTGTAAAATCAATCTTGCGCACTGATTATCTTTCCTCTCTTTTTTAGCCAACTGCCAAAAGATTTATCTTATAAAGATGCATTTCTTCCACAAATATGGTATCCATCTTTTTATGCAGATATTCATCATCCACAATATCTTCTATCTTGTACTCCCTGCCCACATATGATTTCTTGTCTTCGTCAAAAACATAAAGCCTGAATTTGGCTTTCATCTTTTTAAAGATCATATATGCCATATCTTCCTTCTTCATGAAAAAGATATGATTCTCGATTGTTGTTTCTCTCGAGACTTCTTTTAAGATATAATGCGACAAAATGACCTTGAATTTGAAAGGTATCTCATCAAGGTCAAGCATCTCACCATAGCTTAGTTTTCCGCCTATGTATATATTTGTTACATCCTGCACTACGTGCTTATAATCTCTGTCAGCCATTTAACTTTCTATATCTTCTATCTTCTTGCCGCTTATTCTTATCGCATCCTCGATCATCTTCCTTGAAAGCTTTCCTTCAGCAACAAGTTCTTCGACAGTAACCTTTCTTCCAAGGTCGCATGCAAGTTCTCTTGCCGCATCAGCCACCTTGTTTACCTTGTCAACCAGTTTGTCATCTGCTTTTTTATTGCCTGCTTCTTCGCTTATGAGTTCTTCCATGGCATCCATCGCAAGCTTTGCTAACATCCCCGGAACCTCATCTGGGTCTTCAAGTGCTCCAAGCATCTCAACGCCCAGAGTAAGTGCAACATTGCCCTCACCTATAAGATCCTCTATGAATACGCCCTGTCCGGTATACAGCTTTGCCAGATCGACCACATCGCTTAACATATGCTCGATGAGCCTCTTCTTTGCCTGTGCTTCTCCGTTCATCGCTGCCATATAAAGAGCTCGCTTTTCTCCATCATTCAATACAGGCAGATCAGCCAGACTTTCAGTATACATGGAAACATAATCGATCTCTTCTTCTGTAAGAAACTCATCCGGATCGATCTTTTCATCTATGCCTATCTTCTTTGTCTTAAGATAATCATAAACAGGTCCAAGCTGTTCGCTTGACATTCCAATCTGAGCGAACGCTTCTTCTATCTGTTTGCTGCTTAAGACATTTCCCTGGAGTGCGGCTGTTTCTCTTATCTCTTCTATCTTTTTAGCAAATTCAAGTTCCTGATTCATATATATCCTTATTCAACATGTTTATGAGTAAAAAGGTGATCATTGCAGTATTCATAGTTGCCGTTACATTTAGAGCAGAATCTGAATTCCAGTTCAGGATTTGATTCATCCGTTCTTCCGCATATTGCACATTTATGCCTTGTAACCGCAGGCTTGGGCGCAGCTTTTACTTTTGAACGGAACTCCTTACGCATAGTCTGCTGAGCTTTTGTGATACCGATCCTTTTTCTTCCGCCAAAGAAGAATATGACAAAGTTAAACAGTGAAGCAATGATCGGTATTGCTATGAACAGTCCTCCGCCGATGCACTCTACTATCATGATCACTACATAAACAACGCCCAAAACCTTTACCTTGATCGGTATGATGAACATAAGCAGTATCTCCATCTCCGGGAAGGTCGCTGCGAATGCCAGAAAGATCGACATACAGATATAGTAAGTCGTGAACAGATATCCGATCTGAACATTTCCTGCCCCTATAAAAGCTAGTATCCCATACATTATAAAGGCGCCGATAACGGTATAGAGCAATCCTGAAAAGATGTAGACATTATATCTGAAGTCTCCCCATACGTTCTCAAGTGTTCTGCCGATGCTGTAATAAAAATACATCGATATCAGTACCCAGAACACATTATCCTGCCTTGTCGGGCTTATCACCCAGGTGAACAGTCTCCATACCTGACCTTTTAAAATCTTTGAAGGTTCGAGCGACAGATAATCAAGTATCCCGCTTGTTGAAGGAAGTATCGCAAGTGCGTAACCTATCGCAAAACAGATGACCATGTACAGTGAAAGGTTGTGCAATGCGTATTTGCTGTATTTTCTTTCTATTTTGTCAATCCAATTGTCTTTCAAGCTAAAACACCTCTTATCAGCTTATCTCGCTTATCTGGCAGAATCTGTTATATTCTTCATCGATCCTGACGAATTTTTCCTTATCACCTGTTACGGCATTATCCGGATGGAATTTTGCTGCATACTTATGATAAAGTTTCTTTGCTTCTGACTTTGATTTACACATTGCAAAGTATCTTAGGTTATGCCTTCTGGCGAATTCATGCTGTTTTGCGACCTCACGCTCAACATCACTCATCTGCTTTTCGGGCTCGGGCTGTCTGTATGTCTGGTTCTGAGTATTTCTGTAAGTCCTGTTGTCGCTCGTACGCGATGACTGGTTTGAATACTTTCTTCTATACTCTGCTTCAAAAGCCCTTTCTTTGCTTCGGTGAGCATACAGATCCTGCTGGTTAAAAAAGTTAGCGGTACTCGTATAGGGATCTTTAAAAAAGCTGGCGGAATCATAGGCCTGTCTTTCACTAGCCCTCTTCTGTTTCTCTCTTCTGCTTCCAAACAACCAGAAGAATCTCGGATCGTGGGCTATCTCCCAGTTTTCAAATGCATCCTTGATCCCGTCATTATTTAGGTCGTCAGCAAAATACTCGCTGTAATAGTACCTGAATTCTTCATAATTCTTCGGATTTTCTTCCTTGTACTGCTGAAAAACCTTGGCCCACCATATAAGAAACACTAAAAAGGCTACTACATATGAAATCGAGAACACAGGTCCTTCGAATAAACCAATGAGCGGAATACTCATCATATAGTAAACCAAAGAAAAGCTTGTCATAAATCTTTTTCTAAGGAATGCTTTTACGAGTATCCCTACTGGCACAGCAAATAGAAATATAAATTCGTACAGTTTATGAAACAGAAAATCAGTTGCCATTACTTAAACATTATCCCCATTAGATTTCTACCGATAGAAGCTCCGACATTACCCCCAAGCTTCTTACCGAATTTTCCGAAACTAGATCCGATGGAATTTCCTATCTCCCTGCCGATAGTTCCGGTAGCCGTGCTTGCGACACTCTTTGCAGCACGCTTGTATGCTTTAGCCGTATCGCTTTCCTTCTTTGCAGGCTTAGCGCTTTCTTTTTCAGCTTTAGATGCTTTGCCAGGATGATTAGGATTCGGCTTTTTAACCTTGCTGTTAGTAACAGGTTCAGTTTCCTCTTCATAAGCTTCCTGCGCAGCTATAGCCTGCTGTTCAGCTTCTGCCTTAGCTTCCTGAGCTGCAAGATTCTGCTGAGCAACGCTCATAAGTATCTCATAAGCCGATTCTCTGTCAATCACATCATAGAACTTAGAATACATGGGATTGCTTCTTACCACGTTATTACGTGTATCGTTGTCTATTATCCCCATAAAGCTCTGAGGCGGAAGTATGCTGGTCTTTTTAACTACTGTAGGGATACCCTTTTCGTCAAGTACCGATACTAAAGCCTCACCTACTCCAAGTTCGGTAAGAACAGAGAATGTATCAAACTCAGGATTTTCTCTGAATGACTTGGCAGCAACCTTTGCTCCTTCAAGTTCCTTGGGAGTATAAGCTCTGAGAGCATGCTGTATCTTGTTGCTCAGCTGTCCCAGAACTCCATCAGGGATATCCTTAGGGTTCTGTGTTATGAAATATATACCTACGCCCTTACTTCTGACGAGCTTGACGATCTGCTCGATCTTTGAAAGCAGTGTCTTGCTTGCACTTTCAAACAGCATATGAGCTTCATCAAAGAAGAATACGATCTTTGGCTTTTCAAGATCACCGGCTTCCGGCATGTTCTCATACAGTTCAGAAAGCAGCCAAAGCATAAATGTTGAATACATGCTAGGATTGTTTATAAGCTTCTGACAGTCAAGGATATTGATCCTTCCCTTTCCGTCATATTCATTTATTAAGAAATCCTCTATCCTGATCGCAGGCTCCATGAAGAATCCTTCTCCACCTTCGCTCTCAAGAGCTACAATGGATCTAATGATAACGCTTAAGCTTGCTTCAGTCATCTTTCCGTATTCGGCTGCATATTCAGAAGCATGCTCAGATACATAGTTGATCATGGCTTTAAGATCCTTGGTATCAAGAAGGAGCATTCCTTCATCATCCGCAATCTTAAAGATGATCGTCAAAAGATCTGCCTGAGTATCATTTAAGTTGAGTATCCTTCCCAAAAGAAGCGGTCCCATCTCGGAAACCGTTGTTCGTAGGTTTATTCCCTTCTCACCGTATACATCCCAAAACGTAGTCGGATATGCATGAAGTGAAAAGCCCTTGCTGAAAAGATCAAGCGATTCGATCCTTTTTGCTACAGTACCCGAGTTTTCACCCGCCTGACACATGCCTGAAAGATCACCCTTTACATCAGCTAAAAATACCGGAACTCCCGCATCCGAAAATGACTCAGCCATTACTTTAAGCGTAACAGTCTTACCTGTTCCTGTAGCACCGGCTATCATCCCGTGTCTGTTTGCCATCTTGGGATAAATATATATATCTTCCTCTCCTGATCTTCCTATCCAAATCTTACCATCCTGATACATGCTCTACCTCCATATTTATGATTCCTTATATTCTGTGTCAGGCGCCCTGCCCAAACAGACCAATCTATTAAAGTATACCACATGACAGGTCATAATTTATAGAAAATTGTTGTAAGTTGAGCTTTTTTTATGGGATAATATTTAGAATGGAGGTATCTTATGGAAAGCAGCGTTATTCTCAAGCACTACGGCAGATTGTACAATCCTTCCAACTGGGGTTATTTCCCAAACTACGTGGCAAATCGCTTTTATTACATTTGCAAGGGGAATGTCGTATACAAGGAAAAACTCACATTAAAACCGGGTTTTGTCTATCTTTTTAAGGCTGATCCCGAGTTCATGGCATCCCAGTCTCCGCTAGATCCGATAGATCATATCTACTTTGATTTTATTTCTTCCGGGAATTTTCTTGATAAGGAATATATAGAGATAGATCCTAATCTCTATCCAAGACTCAACTCAGTAATTAAAGCACTTACTTTTGATTATTCACTCAACGATCTTCCCCAGGATGTGGCTGAGTCATATCTGAATATAATCTTTTATGAACTGAAGGATCACTTCGTTTCCAATCGCATGTATTCGGATCTCACTACCAGCGTCTTTCGATATATCCATGAGAATCCCGCGGGTGATCTTACTGTTGCAGGTATTGCCGATGCCCTAAGCATCAATATAAATCATCTGATCAGAACCTTCAAAAAGGACACGGGCATGACACCTCTTAAGTACATCGGACTCATGAAATCCGAGCTTGCAGTCTCATATATTAGAAAAGGTCATTCACTTGAGGATATAGCCGAACTTTTGGGATACTCTACGGTATCTGCTCTTTCTGTAGCATTTAAGAATGTAACACATAAAAACCTTTCGGAGTTTAGATGATATCGTGTTTAAATATACGCCCAGATATGCTATAATTATATAGTTTGAGTTTTATTAACAGAAAGGAATTATTATGGAAAAGATACCTTACAAGATCTATCTTGAAGAAAATGAAATGCCCAGACAGTGGTATAACGTCAGGGCAGATATGAAAAAAAAGCCGGCTCCGATATTAAATCCCGGAACTTTACAGCCGGTAACAAAAGAGGAACTCTCTCACATATTCTGTGAAGAGCTCGCATCCCAGGAACTTAATGAAACAGATCCCTATATCGATATTCCCGAAGAGATCAGAAGCTTCTATAGGATGTATCGTCCTTCTCCGCTTGTCAGAGCATACTGTCTTGAAGAAAAGCTTAAGACTCCTGCTCACATCTATTATAAGTTTGAAGGAAACAACACATCCGGAAGCCACAAGTTAAACTCAGCCATCGCTCAGGCTTACTATGCAAAGAAGCAGGGCCTTAAGGGTGTTACCACAGAGACCGGTGCAGGTCAGTGGGGAACAGCTCTTTCCATGGCTTGTTCATACTTTGATCTCGACTGTCAGGTATATATGGTAAAGGTTTCATATGAACAGAAGCCTTTCCGTCGTGAGGTAATGAGAACATACGGCGCAACTGTAACTCCTTCCCCTTCAATGAATACAGAAGTCGGAAGAAAAATAAATGCCGAATTCCCCGGAACCACAGGAAGTCTCGGCTGCGCTATATCTGAAGCTGTTGAAGCAGCAGTAAGTCAGGAAGGCTACAGATACGTTTTAGGTTCTGTACTTGCCCAGGTACTGTTGCACCAGTCAGTTATCGGCCTTGAAACTATTGCTGCACTAAAGAAGTACGGCATTAAAGCTGACACTATCATCGGATGTGCCGGTGGCGGATCTAACCTCGGAGGTCTCATCTCACCTTTTGCTGGCGAGATGTTAAGAGGTGAGGCAGATTACGAGATCATCGCAGTTGAACCTGCTTCATGCCCTAGTCTTACAAGAGGCGTATATGCATATGACTTCTGTGATACCGGAAAGGTTTGTCCTCTTGCAAAGATGTACACACTTGGCTCAGGCTTTATTCCTTCAGCAAATCATGCCGGAGGTCTTCGTTATCATGGAATGAGCTCAATCGTATCAGAGCTTTATGATCAGGGACTTATCAAAGCAAGAAGTGTTGAACAGACAGACGTATTTAAGGCTGCTACTGAATTTGCCAGAGTTGAGGGTATACTGCCTGCTCCCGAGAGCAGCCACGCCATAAAGGTTGCTATAGACGAAGCACTCAAGTGCAAAGAGACCGGTGAAGAAAAGAATATCGTATTCGGTCTTACAGGTACAGGCTATTTCGATATGGTCGCTTACCAGAAATACAATGATGGAGAAATGAGTGATTACATCCCTACTGATGATGATCTTAAAAAATCAATCGTTCAGCTTCCTCAGGTATAATTTTTGACAACGTTAAAGACGGGAAATGCATTTGCATCTCCCGCCTTTTTTAGTTTAACAATTATTCTATGCCAAGATCTTTCTTAACAAAATCCGGCACCTGATCCTTTAGGAAATTGAAATATACTGTAGTGTTTCCTTTTCCGCTTGTCATCACGACATGACTGTTTCCGGAGAACAGTTTTGATGTACTTACTTCTGCCTCTATCGAGTAAGCAGGTTCAAATATATCTCCCCTACCCCATTTATGAGAGTATTCATTCAATGACATGTAAGGAAGCAGTTTCTCTATATCCGCCTCATCCACGTACATAACATCCTTGCTGTCATCTACGCCGTAATCATAAGTATTTGATTTGTAGTAGGCTTCTATATCATCATAATCAATATCGCTTCCCTCATAGTACGTTATGCTGACTGATGCTACATCTTTTGCAGTTATATCAGGTGTTTCGTATCCCAGTTCCTTAAGATAGTTTACACAGTTTGTCATGCTGGGATAGATGCTGAAATAGGCTGATCTCATATACCTTGTAAAACCGCGACCCTGATCCAGAGTAAAGTAAACCGAACCGAGTGATCCTTCGTTGCATATCTGCTCATAATCAAAGTTATCGAGATCTTTTTTATAGCATTCAATCATCATCTGGACTTCTTTTGCTTTAAGAGTGATATTAGTATAGCTGTTGCTAAACTCGTTCCAATTCTCCTCTGAAACACTATTAGAAATATCTACATTCTTAATGCTGAAATAACCGTCTATGAATTCCTTTGAAGAAAACAGCTTGTTCTCTATCTCGTGTGCTCTCTCATTATTCTGAGGAACAGGAATGTTCTTATAGATTACACGACCGCTATTTGTCCTTATGATTATCACTGCATCATCGTATTTTGTATATCGTGCATATCTTTCGACATCCCTGTTTTCAATCTTTGCGCAGTCCTCATCATAACTCTTCATGGACAGATCCATCAGTTCATAGACCGAATCCACGTCGGTTAAAAACATATGATCAAGACAGTACTGATCTCCGTTCACGTATGTCATGTTTTCGTTCATGAACATATATGTATCTAAAAAATCTGAAGGTACTATCGCAACAGATTCCACGCTGCTCTTATCGGGGATATATCTGTTTATTCCCAGTACATCCTCTTTTAACATGAAGAATATCGCTATCGCACAAACAGCGGTTATCACCCAGTGTATCTTTTTAGCAAGTACCGCTTTTACATCCAGTTCAAATACGGCTTCTATTATCGCACATATTATCACTGCGCTTATTATAACCACCAGAGCAACTACAGCCATATATCTGCTGCTGTCTGATTCTGAGATCGTGATAGCTGCCAATCCGACAACTACAGCACCCGGAATCGCGAGTAAAAACTTAAGCGGTATGTTTAATGCCTTATAAGCCAGTGTCTTTCCCGCTGCTTCCATCGGTCTGTACATGTAAGTCAGATATGCCAGTACAGCTACGATAAGAACAAGTATGATAATCTTTAGGTAGCTTGAAGGCGCTATGCTTCCTTTATACTGTTCTTCGATCACGGCTTTTGCAAAGCTTCCCCATGGAGTAAATGACGGGATGAAGTCGGTCTCCAAATGATAAGAATACTTATGAAAACCAGAATATCCGATCCATATAGCTCTTAGCATCAGCTCATAAAGAGACAGCACTGCAATGGCACATACTGAAGCAAATACATTTCCTGTAAGAGTTATGGCAAGAACACTTATGAAATAAGTTCCGAGATAGAACAGCAGGCACATCCAGAATGCACGGCATGTAGAGCTTGCCGGATAAAAACCTGCATATCCGAAGGCTCCAAGTATCGCATGACAAAGCACAAGGCTTATAAATGATGTAATTACATACATCGCAACGCTTCCGATGATCGAAATAAAGAAACGTCTGCTCTTCTTTTCAGGCATGCTTGCATAAAAATCTACTCTAATCCTGTCGTCAAGCCAGTAGAATCCGCTGAATGCAGCAAGAACTGCAAAAACACCGCCTATAAACAGCCTGAATACATTTGTGCCCAGCATTACCTCGCATATACCGACTACAGCCTGCTCTATCATTCCCTGAGCCATATTCTGATAGTTCAGTATATAAGACTGTTCATCGATTCCCGCGATCATTACAAGAAAGAACAGTGGTGCGACTATAACGAACATGAAAACAGCCGTAAGCCAAAGCCAGAGTCTTCTCTTGTTATCTTCTCTGATGCTAGCCAAGAATGAGTTTTTTGATGTCATAACCGACCACCTCCGTTTCACTAATAAATATCTCTTCCAGTGACAGTGGAAGTGTTTCGAAGAACACAGTGTTCACGCATGCGAACGCATTCTCGACATCTTCTCTTGTCCCCCTTAAAGTATAAGTACAAAGAGATCCCATCCTCTCTGTCTTAACCGGCTCAACCATTTGCATAAGTTTGCTTTCATCTTCCTCAGAACTGTATACGCACTGAACTCTCTGTATGTTCAGCTTCATGTCCTCGAGATCCTTTGAAAGCAGCACGCCCCCCTTGTGCAACAGACCTACATGGTCACATATATCTTCAAGTTCCCTGAGATTGTGACTTGCTATTACCGGTGTAAGTCCTCTTTCATCCATTTCTTTAGCGAATATGCTCTTGATTCCCTGACGCATCACCGGATCGAGTCCGTCAAACGATTCGTCACACAGCAGATATTTTGCATTGCTGCATATTCCAAGAAGCAATGCCAGCTGTCTTTTCATACCTTTTGAGTATGTACCTATCTTTCTCTTTTCAGGCAGATTGAAGGTCTTAAGATAATCCCTGAATTTATCTTTGTCAAACAAAGGATACTGTATGCTCAGATATGACATCATATCGATAGGATTGCTGTTAGCGAAAAAATACGGTGAATCCGAAATAAAGAACATGTTCTTTTTCGCTTCCTCATTGTCAAGCACTCCCATGTCATCAACGGTTATGTTTCCTGAATCAGGCTTGAGTATACCTGATACCATTCTCAAAAGAGTACTTTTTCCTGCACCGTTTGTTCCAAGAAGTCCGAATACTATCTGCTCCCCGATATCAACGGTTATGTCATCGACAGCCTTGATATCATCAAAAGATTTTGAAATATTCGTAATCTGTATCATGACCTTTTACTCTCCTCCCCTTTCATATATTCCGAAATGTGATCTGTTATTTCTTTAGCCGTAATCCCCGCCTTTGCGGCTGTATCGCAGATCTCATCCAGTTTATTAAATATCTCTTTTTCATACTCCCCTTTAAGAGTATTCGTATCTGAAACAAAATTCCCCCTGCCTTTTACGGTATAAATGTACCCCTGGCGTTCAAGTTCCATATACGCACGCTGAATGGTGTTCGGATTGATTGACAGTTCCATGGCCAGCGTCCTGACCGAAGGCATCTTGTCATTAGCACCCAAAGCACCGGTTAGTATCAGCAATCTGAACTTATCGACCACTTGCTCGTAGATCGGACGTGAGTCCTTATAATCTATTACAATCATGCGTCTTTCCCCTTTCACAAAAGATAAGGTTTTCCGGAAAACAAATTAAGTGTACTAATTCAATTAGTACACTTAATATACATCAATAGTATTTTTATGTCAACACATTTTGAAATAATTTATTTAACTTACTGTATTTGCATGCTTCTTAAGTATCTGCCACATAACAAATACATAAACAAATCCGATGCATGCAGTCAAAAACTGATACAGAGAAAACGTTGTCTGGAACACACTCATCTTTCCTCTTAACGGGCTCTGTTCGGGTACAAATGTAGGAAGAAGCCAAAGCGATATCGTTATTCCCATGAAAAGACCTTTTAAAAGTGAGCTGATCAGTCCCATAATCCAGCATTTAACTCCTGGAAGCTTTTTTGTTTCTTTTTCCATATCCTTCTTCATAAGGAAATGTACCGCTACTGCAAGTACTATGTTGCCCAGCATAATAAAAGGTATTATCGCAGGTACCGCTTTCATTATAGGTGAAGCAGTGATAATAAATGCTGTAATAGGTGTTATTACACTTAAGAGTATCGCACAGGGTAGATTTACTAACAGAACTGTCAGTACTATACATGCATTAATTATGGGTCCTGTGATGAATACACTGAGGTTTTTAAACAGCTGGCTTACTAAACATACCGCAAGCAACATTGCAGTTATCGCTATCTGTTTTGCTCCGAATCTTTTGTTTGACTGTTCCATGTTTGTTTACTTCCTTTCAATGAAAAATGCCTCTCCCTTTTTTCATCCAAACGAATTATAACCCTGGAAGAAGCATTTGTCATCATAACTTTACCTTAATATTATACACATATCCTCATCATCATTTAATACTGACTCGCAAATGCCTTCTTTGGCTTCAAATCGGTACTGCCCCTTAAATGCCTCTAAGCCTGCGTAACCCTCAGAATCCGTAGTAACATCAGTATCAGTCCACCACTCCTGCCTGATGAGTTTCTTAAGCATCTTATATGAAGGTTTTAATGAATTATCAAGCCTTATAAAACCGCTGGGTGCTTTTAGCCAAGCACCGTCCCTGTAATCCCAGGTTGTTATTGCCTCAACAAGGGGATACTCAAATAAAGTCCTGTACATCTTTTCAATCTCTTTTGCCTGTCTTTCTTCTCCTTCTGGTGTAGACGGCCATTCATCCACCTGCCAGTCATTCAGATCTTCTATATATGCAGGCATGATATCTCCTGATATAAGCGTGTTTTCCGTAAAATGTATAGGCAGTCCAAATACGGAGAATCTGTCAAGAACCTCATGTAGTTTCTCTTCTCCCCAGAATCCCTGATGCTGATGAGACTGAATTCCGATCGCGCTTATGGGAACTCCTGCGTTAAGACAGCCGTCTATCAGTATCTCATAGTTTACTGAAGTATTGAAATCATTTAAGAGCAAAACAGCATCGGGATTGCATTCATGTGCCTTTTCAAATACTTCCTTTATAAGTCCGACTCTGCCCTTGTCCTTGCATATCCTGGTTATAGCATTGTCATATTTGTCAAAGATCGGCATGATGACAACTTCATTTATCACATCCCACATATCAATGACACCTTTAAATCCTGTAACCTCTCTATCTATTCTTTCCAGCTGTTTTTTCATGATAGTTTCGTTATCATACTTCATAAGCCAGTCAGCGCACGCAGTATGCCAGCAAAGAGGATGACCTTTTACTCTGACATTCTTACCTTTAAGATAGTCAGCTGCTTTCATCAGAGTCTCTTTATTAGGATTGCCTTCCTCTTTCTCATACTGTCCCCAGTAAAAGGGCAGTGTGCCATAGTTGAATATCTCTAGCCAGCTGTCAGTGATCTGTTTATACTCTTCTTTTCCTTCATTTACAAAAGGCAAAAAATCAAATGCCCCGCATCCGAAAAGGAAGCTGTGATTTGTCTGGCTGACCTTTATGTTACAATTTGTCAGTGGGTTACCCTGTGCATCCAGGAATTTGATCCTCTTATTGATAATTCTATGTGATAGCATAAAAAATACCTCCTGTTTTGTAGTGATATGATTATATCATCCGACAGGAGGTGTTTTCTTTATCATAATTTGACTTGATCTTTTTAATTATTGTCTATGCCAGATAACTGACTGCAGTAATCCTCAAAGTCCAGTTCCTTTGAGATGCTTTCAAATGTAAATTCCTGGTATTTGTCCTTGTCGCCTTTCCAGTACAGATAAAGCCATGGGCCACAGTCGCCGGAATTTGCGTTATCTCCTCTCTTCTTTACGATACCGCCTTTTACAAGCTCACAGATTTCAGACCACTGTTCTTGCGTAAGCTCGATCTCTCCTTTGGCTGTTGTGTCACTTTCAGTTGCAGGTCCGTAATCGTTAGGTCTTTCTCTTTTTTCATAGAAAAACATAAGCTTGCTGTTTTCCTTGTAGAATCTGTATCTTAAATAGCAGGCATCGTAGTTGATGTTTTCATATGTATAATAGAATTCCTTGATCTCGTTTAAGGCGATATCATCGCCGACTATCATCTTTCCCTTTAATTTAAAAGGATTTGTTGCCATTTTTTCAGCATCCTCTCTTGTTCCGAAGGTATCTATTATCAGCGATCTGAGATTATCAGGATCCCTGATCTCATCGATATCCAATTCACTCTCATCCGGATCATACTCTTTATCAGTATTGAGGCTTATAAAAGTGATATCTGTCGAGATGATCAGATTACCGTTGAGATAATAATATCTTTCAATATCTGCATCAATAACGCCCTTTATCCATCCCTGAACAAAGCTAGTTCCTTCATCTGTTATATCTTTAAACACATTTTCCTTAACTGATGCAAATGCCTTAGATGCAGTACTTCCGTCTTTGAATGTATAAAAGATCATTGAATCATAATCAGTCGGATTCTTTCCGTTACTCACAAACTGAGTGCATTTGTATCCCTGAAGTTCAATATCTTTCTTGTTTAGCCTTGTTTGTGTATCCCTTTCAATGTCAGACTGATAATATACTACCGGCGCTCCGAAATCATTGTATGGCTGATTCCTATAATTAGTAAAATCAAAATTTTGCTGTTCTCTGTTTCGATCATCATTCATTTTCATGAATGAAAGTATCATATATACGATCAGCAGGATAAGAACGATCAGTAAAATATACAATCTCTTTCTGTTAGGCTTCTTGTTATCTTCTTCCATATAGATTATTCCTATAAACTGTGATTTCCTCTTAAATGATAGTATACATGTTATAAAGAAAATGTTAAAGACTCCCAGTAAAGACAGAAACAAAAAAGCTTTCCATGTATTTCATGGAAAGCCTTATTAATTCATGCGGAAGAAGGGACTTGAAGATAGAATGGGCGAAAAAATAGCGTAAGAAAGGAGGCTCGTGGCATCGACACTATTAGGGAACCCCTATGGGAACCCCCAAATTTCATCTTATATTTTTTCATAATAGAGCATAAATAATCACGATTTACAGCTCATATAACTTGTTACTTTATAAGATGTAGCATATGTCTTTTCTCCTCCAATAAATACTCAAAATCCTTAAGATATTTCTGAAATCTTTTATCATCTTTTCCAACTACACAGGCTTTTTTATTCTTGCACAAATAATTAAATGTTGTATGCTCATTACTGCCGGCTTTTCCAATACTTCCTGTAATATATGGTTTTGTTATGCTTCCCGAAAGCGATTCTGCAAGCTATTTATTCAAATCCACCTCTTGTATTGGCAAACAAAAAAGCCGTCATGGATTATCAGTATTCCATAACGGCATATTAATCTTATATTATTACTTACATGTAGTCATATATATTCCGAGATAACTTCCGATCAGTCATCTCTACAAATTGGAATTATTTCTCTTCTCTATACCGATACCCATCCGGAATTCGAATATACGCACGAATATGTTCGTCGATAGATCGCTCGATAATTCCGGATATATTGTTCACATTTCCTTCTGCAGCAAGGATCGTACGCTCCCGTTTCTCAAGGACGATCCCTATATGGTCGTGCTTTTGATTCTCGAATACCCTATCATAGAGTACGATGTCTCCCGCTTCCGGAACAAAACCTTCCGACCCTTTATGGTATTCAATCCGCCGATCGCCTACGGCAAACTCCTCCCAGCCAAGGCATGCTGCCAGATGACAGGTTTTACATTCTTCGGGTCTGTACGGGAACCCGAATCCCGCTGCTGTGCAGCAATAGTAGACAAACGCCGCACACCATAACCCGTCAGCTTCCTCGAGATTCCATGTCGGAAACAATCGCACAATCGGCTCAAGATTGGACGCCATCCCATCAACATCTCCGTGAAACGGAGACTGCGCCATATCCTTTGCAACCTTGGCCAGTTTTTCTCTTGTTGCTTTTTCCATATATGCCTCACCAAACTTCGATTTACTTAGCCGATAAAATTAAAAGATAAGGATCTCTACAAACTTGAATTTACTTCCTGCATAAGCAATGAAGGATCGTTCCGTCTTCCGGTTTATAAATGCTTCCCTTTTCAAAAACAAGAACATCCATTCCGGCCTGATCTGCAAACATCTTCAAATCATCTTCTTCAA
>JAEEUS010000072.1 GCA_016290615.1 Lachnospiraceae bacterium
CCTTTATTCCCCCATAGTAAGCGTCCCCCGCAAGCTTTATATTAAGCGCACCTGCACAGGCACTCTCAGTCTGCGCCGAGTTTGGACTCTTGTGATTAAATCTGTCCCTTCTCCATATCCGCAAGCTTGCCCCCGGATCATATACGCCGTCAAAGAGAGAAAGGATGGCGCATGATGCGATCATAAGTATCGCACTTAAGCGTGATGGAATGAAATTTACAAAATCATCCAGTTTTGCCGCTGCCCTTCCGTAGTAGCGATATCTGTCATTGTCATATCCTATCATCGAGTCCATCGTATTTATTGCTTTATATAACATTCCTGCCACAGGTCCTGCGATCGCTGTATAAAAAAGCGGTGCTATGACTCCGTCTGATGTGTTTTCGGCTACTGTCTCGACTGCAGCCTTTATGATGCCGTTTTTATCAAGCCTTTCGGTATCTCGTCCGACTATCATCGAAAGATCGTATCTTGCTTTTGTTTCGTCGTTTTGTTCTATATCGCGATATACCTTCATGCTCTCGTTATAAAGGCTTTTTGCTGCGAGTATATAGCAGGTGAGTATAGCTTCTATCACTGCCCCGAGATAGATGTTTATCATATATGAGCATATCAGGATTGTGGAAGTTAACATAATAGTAGTTAAGCATACGATGAAACATGTGAAAAGTCCGTTTTTAAACTCTTTTTTACTGTTTCTCTCATCTGATGTTATGTTAAGCAGTTTCTTTTCAAGGCTCGATATGAGCCTGCCTATCAGACTCACCGGATGCCATATCCAGTGCGGATCTCCGATCAGAAGATCAAGAAGATATCCGCCCGCCAATGCGATCAAATGTAAGATCAAGTACTCTTTTGCCATCTGTTTCTATTTCCAGTATATATCCGTCAAGATTATCTGCATGAAAGTCATAGAAGTCTTTTCCCGTGAGACTGCTCATCACAGCCATTATGTTTCCGCCGTGACATACGATGAAAAGATCATCCGCCCCGCTCTTTCTTATCGCCTCAGAAAAACCGTCAACACTTCTTTTTATAAAGTCCTCTGTTTTTTCACCATCCGGAAACCCCGACGCGCCGTTGGTGTCTAAAAACTGCTGATACAGCGGATCATCCTTAAGCTCCTGATAATTCTTCCCTTCAAATAAGCCGAAATCTGTTTCCCTTAGATCCTCGATGATATTTATATTCGTATCATCAAACAGTATCTTTGCGGTTTGGATCGCTCTTTTCATCGGACTGCAAAAGACTTTCGTTTTATCCGTCACAAGCTTTAATATCTCATCCTTTGTTGCTGTGACTTCATCTTTGCCTGACTGCGAGAGTTCTTCGTCAGTCCCAGCACCGATATATCTTTTTTCTTCGTTTCCCGCAGTCTTTGCGTGTCTGAGTAAAATACATCTTTTCTTCATAGCAGTGTGATGAGTGCGAGTATGACGGATGCCAATGACTGTGAAACAGTCACAAAGTATCCTGCCGTATCTCCGCTCACTCCCTTAAAATGCTTAAGCGTCATATATCTGTAATACACGGTAAATATGATGAATGTGATGATAACAGCCGCCGCGATCAGGACATCGGTAAGGATCATGAATGCAAGCGCCAGAACAAGCCAGATAACCAGAGCGACTGTCACAGACTTCATGTTTCCGTTTGTCTCGTTTGATAACATCCCGTCTTTTTTTGCCTTTGTAAAAACAATAGACGTTATACCGCTTAAGGATCTGCTTATCACAAAGATCAGAGAAAAGATTATCAGTATGCTGTAATTTTCGCTGTCAAGGATCATGCCCACGCTGGCGAACATTATAAGTATCTGAGTGACAAGTCCTATCACCGCAAATGCTCCTATATGCGGATCCTTTAGAATCTCAAGCTTTTTCTCGCTGTCCGTGAAGGAACTTAATGCATCCTGTGTATCCATGTATCCGTCAAGATGAAATCCCCCGGTTATGACTATCGGTATCAGAACTGTAATGACAGCTTTTACAAATAGAGGAAGTGCACATACGATATCAAGGCTGTTTAACAGTACTGTCAGACCGCCGATTATCACGCCCACAAGCGGAAAGAACATAAGAGAGTGTCCCATGTCGTCTTCCTTCCACTCAAAATGTGGCATCGGTATTCTCGAATACATTGAAAGCGATACCGCCAACCATCTAAATATCTTCATTTCCTACTTCCACTATCCTGTCTGCACATTTTATGAGCTTTTTATTTACAAGATCTATAAGCTCTATATATAGCCTTGTCATCTCATCGCTGTTTTCATCCATGCTGTATCTGTTGGTAACGATAACAAGATCCTTTACCTTATCCGAGAGTTTCTTTATATCTCCCATTATCTCATCGGTGAACCTTTCCTTTTGCGGTATATCCGGTTTACATAATTTCGCTCTGTCAGGATTTTCATACATCTCGTTTCCGACAAGATTTGCTATGCACTCAAGCAGTACGGCACAGCTTTCAGGTTCATCGATTCTGTCTAGTGCTCTGTCTATTTTATAAGGCACTTCAAGAGTGACAAAGTTTTTGCCTTCTCTTAATTTCCTGTGTTTTTCTATCCTCTCTTTACCCGCTTCATCATAGATGAGCATCGTCGCCAGATAATACTTTTTTTTGCATGAGATCTTGCTCATTATATCTTCGGCTATGAGTGACTTTCCGCTGTCGGGTTTTCCGATTACAAGTGTGATCATTTAAACCTCTCATATTCCTTTATGTCGGTATCAGAAAATCTTGTTCCAGATTTATACAGTGACATCGCCATGTCAAGCATGGGCATTAGAAGTACGGCTCCTGTTCCTTCTCCCAGATTCATATCCGCATCGATAAGAGCCTTGAGCCCCATATATTCAAGTACGAGTGCTGTCCCCTTTTCCTTGCCCGTATGCGAAGCTATCATGTATTCGGATACACCGGGCCTTATAAGGTTTGCTGTCAGTGCGGCAACCGCGCTTATAAAGCCGTCGATAACAACAGGGATCCTGTAAAGAGCTCCTCCAATGAATATACCGGCAAGAGCTGCTATATCAAGTCCGCCGACCTTCAGGAGAGCATTAAGTGCATATGCACTGTCATCTGCTTTTTTTCCGTAAAGGTCATGAAACAGAAGCGCGTTTTTAATTACATCAGTCTTATGTCTTAATCCCTCATCGGAAAGACCTGCTCCTCTTCCGGTTACAGCTTCGGGGGAAACGTCGCAAAGAGCGCAAAGAAGCGCAGTGCTTGTTGTTGTATTGCCTATCCCCATCTCTCCCGTTGCGATGAGGTTATAGCCTTTTTCAGCACATTCCCTTACCATGTCGATCCCGACTTCTATCGCTTCAAGGCACTGACTCTCAGTCATGGCGCCTTCAACAAGGATGTCTCCTGTTCCATATGCTATCCTCTTATCCAGTACGCCTTCTATCCTTGTCGTTGAATTGATCCCTATGTCGACAGGGATTATATCCAGAGGATAGTTTAAAGTCATGACTCCGACTGAGCTTTGTCTTTTTGCCATAAGACTTGCCACGTCTTTGGTGACGCTCTGATCAGTCTGGGTGACATTCTCGCATACGACACCGTTATCTGCGCACATGATCAAAAGAGCTTTCTTACTGATATCAGGAATAACTTTACCCTGTATGGCAGCTATCCTGCAGACAAGTTCTTCGAGATTGCCAAGGCCGTCTATAGGTTTGGCAAGAGAATCCCACAGACGTTTTGCGTTATTAAAGATATCTTTATCGCAGGCTTTTATATTCAGATCAAAGAGTTCCTTTTCAGTCATTGTTGCTCCTCTTTTGATTTATGTAAACCTAGAATGTCATATATCATATCAATATCAAGGTTTGCTCTTAAAACATCGGCAAGCCTGTCATACTGAGTTTCCTTAAATGCGTTCTGATCCATTGTCTTGCTAAGATCAATATCGATACCCTTCTTTTTTGCGAGTGCATTTATTATCCCTGTAAATATCTCTTTTGAATCAAATATGCCGTGAATATATGTACCGTATATGTTTTTATTAAAATATCCGGTGCCCTTTGAGGTAAACTCGGTAATGTCCTCATAAGGAACAGTCTTTCCGGTATGTATCTCGTAACCGTTGATCTTACATCCCTCTAGAACTTTGAGCTGCTCTCCGGTTTTTGAAATACTTCCTTCAAAGAGAGTTTTTACCTTTTCATTTTCCATTACGGTATCGACAGCAAGAAGATTTAATCCCGTATCGCTCTTTCCTCCTTCGGTATCAAACGGATCAGAAATATTTCTTCCGAGTATCTGGTAGCCTCCGCAGATACCGAATATCAGAGTATCGTTTTCGGCAAGGGCTTTTATGCTTTCTTCAAAACCTTCTTCTCTCAGCCATCTCAGGTCTCCTATCGTGTTCTTAGAACCGGGAAGGATTAGCATATCGGGTTGACATAACTCTTCTGCTTTTGTTACATATCTTACACTGATTCCGGGGATCTGATCAAATACATCAAAATCCGTAAAGTTCGATATATGGGGAAGTCTTATTACAGCTATATCTATTTCGCCTTTTTTGTTTACATAAAGTTTCTCAGACAGAGAATCCTCATCATCAATCTTTATATCCGTATACGGAACTACTCCTATAACCTCAGTCTTTGATCTCTCTTTAAGTATCCTTACTCCTTCGTTAAACAGCTCTCTGTCTCCGCGGAATTTGTTGACTATGAGTCCTTTTACTCTTTCTCGTTCCTTATCTGTAAGAAGATCGAGTGTACCGATAAGCTGGGCAAACACTCCTCCCCTGTCAATGTCACCGACAAGGATAACAGGAGCATCTATCATCTCTGCCAGACCCATGTTTACTATATCATCGCTCTTCAGGTTAAGTTCAACCGGTGAGCCTGCACCTTCAACAATAATTATGTCAACCATTTCCGAGAGTTTTTCATAGGCTTTTCTTATCTCGGGAATAAGTTCTCTCTTATATCTGAAATAGTCGGCTGCTTTCATGTTTCCGATAGCTTTTCCGTTTACTATCACCTGCGAGCCGACATCATCTGTAGGCTTTAAAAGTACGGGATTCATGCAAGCGAGAGGTTTCATCCTGCAGCACTCGGCTTGTACTACCTGTGCTCTTCCCATCTCAAGCCCTTCCTCAGTTACAAATGAATTAAGGGCCATGTTTTGGGATTTAAATGGTGCTACCCTGTATCCGTCCTGTGTGAGAAGCCTGCACAGTCCTGCAGCGATTATGCTCTTTCCGGCATTTGACATCGTTCCCTGTATCATCAGGACCTTTGCTTTTCCGCTTTGATCAAAGCTACTGTCTGCAGAAGGTGTGGTTTTTTTATCATCAAACCATGGTCTGCTCCCTATAAGGGATATATCAGCTCCTTCTATGCCATAGAGCTTTCTTATGAATTCTTCCTCAAAGATCTCTTTTGGCGTACCGATCCTTTGTACCTTTCCGTCACCCATGGCTATGACAGTATCTGATATCTGCATGGCTATATCGAGTTCGTGCAATGACATCAGAACAGCCATATCGTTTTGCCTTGCGAGCTGTCTTATCTTTTCGAGGATATCTATCTTATATCTTATATCCAGATATGAGGTAGGCTCATCAAGTATCAGTACCTTCGGTTCCTGGCATATCGCACGGGCAAGCATAACTCTCTGTTTCTGACCGTCACTTATGTTTGTAAACTGACACTCGGATATGTCCGAGGTATCGGTCATGTCTATCGCATTATCTACGACCTCTTTATCGTGATCTGAGAGGATCCCGAGCAATCCCGTATAGGGATATCTTCCGGTCTCGATGACTTCACGGCATGTCATACGTTCAGGCTTAACAGATCCCGTCATTACCATGGACATCTGCATGGCTATCTCTTCCGCTTTCATGGTACTCATATCTTTTGACGAAAGATAGATAAGTCCGCCCCTTGTATCCAAAAGACCGCTCACGCTTTTTAAGAGTGTGGACTTGCCGCACCCGTTGGGACCGATAAGCGTGGTTATCTCTCCCTGCTTAACAGAAAGCGAGATCTCTTTTACAAGGTCGCTGTCATATCCGATTGTAATATCTTGAGCCGATAATATACTTTCCACTCTCTAATTCCTGCTGTCTCTTCTCTTTATCATTATCATTATGACTACCGGTACAAGAAGCACTGCTGTCACAGAACTTATGCTTACTTCGGTAGGTGCAAATATCGTTCTTGCTATAGCATCGCAGAACAGTGTCACTATCGCTCCGCCAAGGAATACTCCTGGTATCATGATCTTTGGTTCTGAAGTCTTTGTTATGCTGCCTATAAGATGCGGGACAGCGATCCCGACAAAGGATATCGGACCCGCAAATGCCGTAACGCATGCAGCAAGCAGGCTCGAAACCAGGATCAGTGCAATGCGCAGGAAAGTTATGTTAACCCCCATGAGCTTTGCATATGCTTCTCCGAGTCTGTAGGCTCCTATGGGTTTTGACATAAGAAATGCCGCAATAAGACATATAAGGATGATGAATGTCATGATCCTTACATCCTGCCAGTTCATGCCTGACAGGCTTCCCATTGACCAGTTATGAAGATTTACTATGTTTGAATCATCCGCAAATGTTACGACAAGGTCGGTTATCGCAGAGCATATGTATCCGGTCATTATGCCGCATACTACAAGTATGCTCATGTTCTTAACCTTAACCGATATGACAAGTACAAATCCCATGGCAAGCATCGCTCCAAGGAAAGCTGATGCGACCATTCCCATGCCTGACATGTTCACTCCCCTGCTTAAGAGAAATATCATGACAAGCGCTACAGTGAGCTTTGCACCCGAAGATATGCCGAGTACAAACGGTCCCACTATGGGATTTGAAAAAAATGTCTGTAAAAGATATCCCGAAAGAGCAAGCCCGCCTCCAAGTATCATGGCAGATATTGCTCTGGGAAGACGTATGTTGTGTATTATGCTGTAATTTAGTGAATCGCTTTCGTTTTTGAATATTATGTTAACCAATTCGGAGGCCGCAACCTTTACACTGCCAAGCATTACATTGGCAGCAAGAAGTGCAAACATGAGTATTAAGATGATCGCAAATGTAACTACACACCTTTTTTTGCTCATATATTCCTCATGATTCAGTCAAGCTTTTTAAGATAGCAAAGATCGTTTTCCTGACCGTTAAATACGAGATTAAGATCGTTCATAAACTCGGCCATTCCTGCGACCTGCTGAAACAGATCCCTGTCGGTGCAGTAGACTCTTCCTTCCTTTACGGCTTTAAAATCCGCAAACAAAGCATTCTTTGAAATCAGTTCGTCAACCGAGGCGATCTCTCCCGCTATCGTGCTGTTATATATGATTATATCAGCATCCTTGGCGCAGGCATAGAAGTCTTCCATCTGCATGTTCATTGTCGAAAGAGAATTGTCGGCTTTGATCGAGTCATCATCTATCACATATCTGCCGCCGGCAAGATCTATCATCGTTGATACGTAATCACCCGGCTTTCTTACATTTATAAGTCCCGATGTGGTTACGTAGAAAAATGCGACGCTCTTATCCGTATCGGCCGATTCCATCACGGATTCCATCCTTGCGCACTGATCTTCAAAGTATCTGTCCGCCTCCTCTTCTCTGCCAAAGAGTATGCCGTAGAGCTTTATCCATTCAAGTCTTGCGAGAGGATGCTTTTCATAGCTTGATGTTTCTACAAGTACCGGAATGCCAAGTTCCTCCAGTTTTTCCTTTGCTTCGGGCTCATGATAGATCATGGTATTTTCTATCGCAAGGTCACAGCCTTTGCTAAGTATCAGCTCATAATCCGGAGCCCTGTATTTTCCCGCATAAAGGATCTTTCCATCCATCATGGCTTTTCTTGCTTCTTCTATGCTCCAGTCATCTGCCTGCGTTCCCGAAAGAGCTATATGATCGAGAGCATCCAGTCTGCATACAAAGTCCATTACGGATGTGGAAACCAGATATGTTTTCTCAATCGGCTGTTTTAATACTGTCATATCTTTTGGCAGATCTTTTGGTACATCCATCCCGTCCGGAACGATCAGATAGTCTCCGGAATTTTTAATGCTTATGACTTTGTATTCTCCAAACTGGGTCACGTTAAAGCATGTGGCGTATTTAAGCTTGATCTCGCCGCTCTTTTTAATACCGGAGAGCGTATCAGAGCTAAACAAAGGTTTCTCGTTTACCGCATCAGGATAAGTCTCTTCCTCAGTATTATCACTTTCCCAGTAGATCGTATACTCGATCTCATGCGGTTTGCTCATGGCTGTGGTATCGCCTATAACGTTAAGCGGTTCATCAAGTGTCTTTACAGGTATGGTGAATGTGGACTCCCCGCCGGGATTTTCGTTATCGTATCTGACGTTATCAACGAGCATGTAGTCATAGTTTTTGCTGCTCCAGACAAACGTCGCGCTCATCTGACCGTCTTTTCTTTCAATGGTCACCGGAGACTTGATATAGGCCTTTCCCGTACCGCCCTCAAGAGTTATGTCAACCTCAAATGTGCCATCTTTTTCTTCTTTGGTATTCTCCTGTTTTACAGAAGTAACCCCCTGTGAAACACAGGAGGTTACAAACAGAAAACTTAATAATACAAATAATAAAACTATATGCTTTTTTACAGCTGTTTTGATTCTCATATGATTATTGCTTTGGACTCTCTACCTTTACCTTATGATCATACCACTTACCCTTTGTTCCGATAAGAGCAAGATTAAATTCCTTGTCAAGATACGGTACGGGAACATCAAATCCATATACTTCGTCTGTTGTTCCGTCACTGTACTTTACAGTGTCTGTAGTAGGCTCAAGGAGTTTTGCACCGTCTTTTTGTGCATCATCAGCTGTTCCCGGGTAGAGATTAAGTATGCTCTTTGATACAAGAGTGATATGGATGGTCATCTTTCCGTCCTTAACGGTAAGCTCGCCCATATCATCGTATTCCTCGTTCACATGGAACATTGAACTGTCCGTTGTGAACTTTGCGCTGTAAGTGCCGTCCTTAATATCGGCCTTATCATCACTCAGTTTTTTTTTTCGCCTGAAGCAATATCCTTTAAAGCGTTTGATGTATGCTCAACGTAGAGCTTCTGAACTGCCTCGATCCTTCCGAGACCCTCTATCTGACAGTCGATCGAATCAAATGCACCTGAAGCCTCAAACATGCTCTTCCATGAATCGTCGTCATCGCCTGCCATGTCGTTGTTGGCATGATCGCCGGCAACTACCATAAGGGGACGAAGGATGACCTTCTTGTAGCCTGCAGCCTTAACAGTCTCGATGATATTCTCGCATGCTGTCTCTTCGGGTTCACCCTCAACAGTACCGATGAATACGTTCTTGAATCCGAGCTTGTCCATCTGTGTAGCCATCTGGCTGTAGCTTACCTTTGCTGTATGAGCTGTACCGTGACCCATGAATACAAATGCAGTACCGTCTTTATCTGCTGCATCGAGTGAATCAAATCCTGCTGACTTTACAGCTGCATCAACAACTGCCTGGGCTACTGCCTTCTTGTCATCATTTATTACTGTAGCATCGCTGCCTACCTCGCCAAGAAGAGGCTCGGCAACTGTAACTGACTCGAACTTGTCTGCATACTTGTCAAGTGCTTCGCAGAGCTCGTCGTACTCTGCACCATGCATCAAATGAGTAGGCTGAACGAGCAGGTTCTTAACACCGTTTGCAACGGCTCTGTCAAGAGCCTGATCCACATTGTCGATCTTTTCACCGTCTCTTGCCTGAACATGGTTGATTATTATCTGAGCCGTAAACGCTCTTCTTACAGACCAGTCGGGATTTGCATCCGCGATAGCCTTTTCGATACTGCTTATATCCTTTGCACGGCTGTCATTGAATGATGTACCAAAGCTTACGACCAGTATCTCGTTTTCTCCGATATTGTCAGAGTTAAGCGGATCATCCTTTG
>JAEEUS010000017.1 GCA_016290615.1 Lachnospiraceae bacterium
TAAGCCTGAAGAGAGGATAAAGAACTTTAACGAGTTCCATACACCCCTTGAGAGAAACGATCAGATGCTTCAGGGAGCAAGATGCATGGACTGTGGCATACCCTTCTGTCAGGCGGGAGTGATGATAGCGGGAATGGCAAGCGGATGTCCGCTGCATAACCTCGTACCCGAAACAAACGAACTCGTTTATAAGGGTAACTGGGAACAGGCATATATAAGACTAAGCAAGACCCATTCATTCCCCGAGTTTACCTCAAGAGTATGTCCCGCTCTTTGTGAAGCAGCCTGCACATGCGGCCTTCACAGCGCACCCGTTGCCACAAAGGATAACGAGGCTGCCATCATCGATTATGCATTTGAGCATGACCTTGTAACAGAAGAGATACCAAAGGTTCGCACCGGCAAGAAGGTAGCAGTAATAGGAAGCGGCCCTTCAGGTCTTGCAACGGCGCAGCTCTTAAATAAGAGAGGCCACAGCGTGACCGTATTTGAAAGAAGCGATCGCGCAGGCGGACTTCTTAGATACGGCATACCAAACATGAAGCTTGACAAGAGATCCATCGATCGAAGGATAAGCTTAATGGAAAAAGCCGGCATAGAATTTAAATGCGGCGTAAATGTCGGAAAGGACATAAGCGCCGATGAGATACTTAAGGAATATGACAGAGTCGTTCTTTGCTGCGGCGCATCAAACCCCAGAGACATTAAGGCACCCGGAAGGGATGCCAAGGGCATCTACTTTGCCGTTGACTTCTTAAAGGAAGTGAGCAAAAAGCTCATGGATAATGACTATGACAGCGAAAAAGTCATAAACGCAAAAGATTTCAGCTTCGGATCTCTTGAAGGAAAGAGAGTCATAGTAATAGGCGGCGGCGATACGGGTAATGACTGTGTCGGAACAAGCATAAGACTTAAGGCCGAAGATGTTACACAGATAGAGATGATGCCTCCCGCACCCGAGTGCAGGGCAGATAACAACCCGTGGCCCGAATGGCCGAAAGTTTTAAAGACCGACTACGGCCAGGAAGAAGCTATCTACTGCTACGGAAAGGATCCTAGAATATTCAAGACTACTGTCACCGAGTTCATAAAGGATAAGAAAGGTGCTCTTAAGGGCGTTAAGACCGTAGAGCTTGAAAGAGTTCTTGACAAGGAAACCGGACGAATGAACATGGTACCCGTAAAGGGAACGGAAAAAGAGCTCAAGGCCGATCTTGTACTTATCGCAGCGGGCTTCCTTGGAAGCGAGAACTATGTGACAGAGCAGTTTAAGGTGGATGTCAACGAAAGGACAAATGTAAAGACTGAGACTGGCTCACACAAGACATCAAACGAAAAGATATTTACTGCGGGAGATATGCACAGAGGACAGTCACTTGTTGTCTGGGCCATAGCCGAGGGAAGAGAGGCCGCAAAACAGGTCGATGAATCCCTTATGGGTTATTCAAATTTCTAAATTGCCTATAAAATACTTGCATATAGGATTGTCCTGTTGTATAACCTACTTATAAAGCAGGACAAAGGCGTTCTGAGACAGATGTGCATGCATCTGTTTCGGGGCGCCTGTTTTTGATTGGAGGGAATATGTTAAAGATCAACGAAGACTATCTGAAACTGAGAGGAAGCTACCTTTTTTCAGATATAGCAAAGAAAGTAAAAGCATTTGGTGAAGCCAACCCGGATAAAAAGATAATAAGACTCGGCATAGGAGATGTGACTCTCCCGCTTGTACCCGCAGTTACCGATGCACTCCACAGTGCAGTCGACGAGATGGGAAGAAAGGATACATTCAAAGGCTATGCCCCCGATCTTGGATATGACTTTTTAAGGGATACGATAGTTAAAAAGGTTTATGAGCCTCTCGGATGTAAGATAGAGAGCGATGAGATATTTGTAAGCGACGGAGCAAAGTCTGATTCGGGAAACATCCAGGAGATATTTGCACACGACAACGTGATCGCAGTCTGCGACCCGGTCTATCCCGTATATGTAGATTCAAACGTTATGGCAGGAAGAACGGGCAGCTTTGATGAACTTAAAGGTCAGTGGTCCGATGTACTTTACATGCCGTGTACAAAGGAAAACAACTTTACACCCGAGATACCCGAGAAAGAAGCCGATGTCATCTATCTGTGCTTTCCAAACAACCCCACGGGCGAAGTCATAACAAAGGACGAGCTTCAGAAATGGGTCGATCATGCAAACCATACGGGTGCAGTGATCATCTATGATGCAGCATATGAAGCTTATATAAGCGAGGATAACATCCCTCACAGCATTTATGAGTGTGACGGAGCCCAAAGCTGTGCCATAGAACTGAGATCATTTTCAAAGAATGCGGGCTTTACGGGACTGAGACTCGGCTACACCGTAGTTCCAAAAGAACTTGTAAGAGGCGGAACAAAGCTTAACGCTCTCTGGGCAAGAAGACACGGAACAAAGTATAACGGAGCTCCCTATATAGTACAGCGCGCGGGTCAGGCTGTTTACTCAGAAATAGGCCAGGCTCAGATAAAGGAGCAGATAGCATATTACAAGAGGAATGCGACATATATATATGAGAGTCTTAAAAATTTAGGCTTTGAAGTATACGGTGCGATCAACTCACCCTATATATGGCTTAAGACTCCTGATCAGATGACAAGCTGGGAATTCTTTGACATGCTCCTTAACAAGGCAGCAGTCGTAGGAACACCCGGTGTGGGCTTCGGACCTCACGGCGAAGGATACTTCAGACTGACCGCTTTCGGTGACCATGAAGCTACCAAAGAAGCTGTTGAAAGGATTAACCTATTGACAAGGTAGGTAGATGCATGATATATTACCTACCAAGATAGTAGGTAAAGGAGCATCTGCCATGGATAAATTCATATATATGGACAATGCAGCCACGACAAGGGTTGCAAAAGAAGTGCTTGATTCAATGATCCCGTACTTTACAGAATTTTACGGAAATCCTTCAAGCGCATATACATTTTCGGGAAAGATCGCCGATGAAGTCTTAAAGGCCAGAGGAGAGATCGCAGCCACAATAGGTGCAAAGGAAAGAGAGATACTCTTTACAGGCGGCGGAAGCGAATCCGACAACTGGGCTTTAAAGGGAGTCGCTGATGCACTTAAGGAAAAAGGCAATCATATCATAACAACAAAGATAGAGCATCATGCCATTCTTCATACGTGCGAGTACCTGGAAAAGCACGGATATGAAGTAACATATCTGAATGTAGATAAAAACGGACTTGTCGATCTTAATGAACTTGAAAAAGCCATAACCGATAAGACCATCCTAATCTCAGTCATGTTTGCAAACAACGAGATAGGAACTATCGAACCTGTAAAGGAGATAGGAAGGATAGCTCATGAGCACGGTATATATTTTCATACCGATGCGGTCCAGGCTTTCGGCCATGTCCCGATAAACGTCGATGAGCTAAACATCGATCTTATGAGTGCGAGCGCACACAAGATAAACGGACCAAAAGGAATAGGATTCTTATATATCCGCTCAGGCGTTAAGATCTCAAACCTTATTCACGGAGGAGCACAGGAGTATTCAAAGAGAGCCGGAACAACAAACGCAGCCGGCATAATCGGATTTGCAAAGGCAGCAAAGCTTGCCGCTCAAAACATGGAAGATACAATCAAATATGAGACAAGCCTGCGTGACAGACTGATAAAGAGAGTCACTCAAGAGATACCGTATTCTATTGTAAACGGTGATCTTAATAGCAGACTTTCAAACAATGCCAACTTCTGTTTCAGATTCATTGAGGGTGAATCACTTCTTATCCTTCTTGACCAGAACGGCATATGTGCTTCAAGCGGTTCTGCCTGCACATCGGGTAGTTTAGATCCTTCACATGTGCTTCTTGCGATAGGCCTTCCCCATGAGATAGCTCACGGTTCTGTAAGGCTTACGATATCAAAGGAAACTACGATCGAGGATATCGACTATACGGTAGATACCTTAAAGAAGATCATAGACAGATTAAGGAGCATGTCACCGTTATACGAGGATTTTGTAAAGAAGAATAAGGAGGCGGCAGGATGAGTCAGGTCACGGAATACAGCAGCAAGGTAATGGATCATTTCTCAAATCCGAGAAATGTGGGAGAGATAGAAAATCCGTCAGGAGTCGGGACCGTAGGAAATGCAAAGTGCGGCGACATCATGAGGATGTATCTTGATATAGATGAAGATCATGTGGTAAGAGAAGCGAAGTTCAAGACATTCGGATGCGGTGCAGCGATTGCAACAAGCTCAATGGCAACGGAACTTGTAAAGGGCAAGACTGTAGAAGAAGCCTTAAAGGTAACAAACAAGGCCGTAATGGAAGCACTTGACGGACTTCCGCCCATAAAGGTGCACTGTTCTCTGCTTGCAGAGGAAGCGATACATGCAGCGCTCTGGGACTATGCAACAAAAAACAATATAACAATTGATGGACTAAAGCCCCCTGTAAATGATATAAATGAAACAGAGGAGTTTTATCAGACAAAGGGATAAATCCAAACGGAGGAAAAAGTTTGAACATACAGCAGATAAAATACGTACTCGAAGTGGCATCAAGCTCTTCAATGAGAGATGCGGCAACAAGGCTTTTCATCTCGCAGCCTGCTCTTTCATCAAGCATCAGGGATCTTGAGGATGAGCTGGGAATACTTTTGTTTGAGAGAACAAACAAGGGTATCTCGCTTACGGATGAAGGCAGGGAGTTTGTAAACTATGCAAAGAAGGCTGTAGGCCAGTATGAGATCTTAGAGGACAGATATCTTTCAAAAAACAGCGACAAGGCTCATTTCAGCGTTTCAACTCAGCACTATAACTTTGCGATAAAGGCATTTGCCGATGTCATTAAAAAGGACTATCCCGAAAAGTTCATCTTTTCCATCCATGAAACAAAGACAAGGCATGTTTTGGAAGATGTAAGAACTCTAAAGAGCGAAGTCGGAGTCATCTCATTTTCGGGGGCTAACGAAAGCGTTATCAAAAAGCTCTTTAAGGAATATCAGCTCGACTTTACACCTCTCATGCAAAGAGAGACATATATATACGTATGGGAAGACCATGAGTTTGCCGGAAGAAAAGAGATATCTCTCGACGAGCTTAAAGACTATCCGTGCGTTACCTTTGACCAGAGCGATGACAGCAACTTCTATCTGACTGAGGAAGCAATGGCCGACTATGACTTTGAAAAGATGATAAAGTCAGACGATAGAGCTACCACGATGGAGCTCATCGCAGATCTTAAAGGATACTCAATAGGAAGCGGAATGCTCTCCGGTGATGATGTCATACTTAAGGGCCTCGTATCCATAAAGCTTAAGGAAGAGGATCCTTTAATGATAGGATATATCACCAGACAGGGAAGCAGCATGAGCGAATACGGAAAGGCGTATATAGAGGAGCTTTTAAAGTACAAGGAGCTATGAACTACCCACAACCGACTATGTCGGATGGGGTTTCTGTTATACCGCTTTGCGGTATGAACCTGCAGGATCTTTACATCCTGCAGAACAGGGCATGTCCACTATGCCCCTATCCCATCGGGTTACCTTTGGGAATACTTTTCTTAAGATATTTGCTGCACCATTGATATCTGCGTTCGTGACTGTTCCATCATAGTGTCTGTACAGACCCCTCTTGATCCGTTTCCCTGAAAATCCGTGTACTGTCTCATCATCTTTTTTATATTCCGGTATGGGATCGAGTGCTAAAAAATCTGCCTTGGACGTATAGCTTTCTTCTGTTGTCACAAATCTGATCCCGTAAGCAGCCAGTTTATATTCCAACATGCCTGCAAATATCGTCATCGGTATCTGCACGAAGTTCTGGTTATTGACATGTCCGATATCTATCTCCTGCTTTTGGAATACACTATGTCCCATTATCACTACATCCACATGATGGTCTTTTGCATACTCTGCTATCTGACGGCTTATCTTGTGAAACTGATCCTTGATGCGGCGGTTCCGTCTGCCTGTAAGTGCATTTATCCGTTTTGTCCTGTTTCTGCCGTTACATCTCATCGCAGCACTTGAAAGGTGTGCCAGTTCCTTGTTATACAACTGGTTTACAGACTTTATGATCCCACCCTTTATGATGAACGGTCTCTCTGCGAAATTATTTACTACGGCAGCTATGTTATCAGTACCGGGATCTATCGCCATTACACGCAGGTTATCTACCGTCTCCATCTCCTTAAGCTGCTTAAGGATGATGCCATGGTCTTCAGGTGAGATACCACGATCTTTAACTTCCAGCACGACGTCTATCACAAATCTGTCTGCATCCGGTCTGATCCTTACTTCCTTAAGTTTAATGTCTCCTTCACAAGGACCGAGATCCAGTCTGGTCTTTGTCCCAGGGAACTTAATGTATCTGCCATCTTTAACAGTACATATCTGATTTGTCAGGATCGCAGTCTTAAGCCCTTTTTCCTTACAGTATCCAGGCAGTCTCGGCCTTCCGGTAAAAGCAGACGGGTTCTTCTTATATGACTTGATCGCTTCAAAGAAAGACCTATAGTCCCTCATCAACAGCTTCAGTACCTGCTGGTTGGCCTGGGCAGGGAGCGCATAGTATGCGCTGTCCTTTGATACTTTAAGGACACGGTCTATGGCATTATAGTTAAGCCACCTGCTGTCGCTATGATACTTGGCTGAGGCAAGGATCTCATGAACCTGCCTGTAGACCTTCATCTGATTCTCATACAGTGGTTTCACAGCATTAAAAGATTCAACAGCTGTCGCGTACTGCCGGATCAGGAAATTTGCGCGGTTATACAGAGCAGCTGACTTTTGACAAAGGGCTGTACAATACGGATGCAGGCGGCTGTTCTTTTTTATATGATACTGTCTTGTGCGATACATGGTTGTTTTTAGTACCTCCATGATTTATACTCTCATTATAGCACATAGACAGCTAAAACACAAACAAATGTTCGTGCGAGGTGAAATTGATGGATGATTACAACAAAGGTTCCCATTCCGTATATAAGCTCACATATCATATCATATTCGTTACAAAATACCGGAAGAGAGTGATCACGGATGAGATCGGTGATTTCCTGAAGGATATGGCTGATTATCTGTGTAACCGAATGAACTGCACGCTTATATCTGCCGAGACAGATGAGGATCATATGCATCTGCTTGTATCGATGCCTCCCGATGTTGCCCCGGTAAGACTCATCAACATGGTCAAGACGCAGCTTTCCAAGGAAGTGCGAGCCAACTATACCGAGCATGTTGAAAGATATCTGTGGAAGGATTCTTTTTGGAGTGCAAGTTATTTTTGTGCTACTACGGGATCTGTTTCTATGGATACCGTGAGATCATATATCGAAGGACAACGTACCGACGAACACAAACGAAAATATGTCAGATCAGGAAAGTACAAAAAAGCGATTCATCCCGCAGCTGACATGCGTCGGAAGGGGTTTTCTCGCTGAGGTATTATAAGGATCGCTTATCACTGACGATCGAAACGATCAAATTTTCAAAACTGAATATCGATGCTATGATAAGACCATCAAAGCAAGCAACTCACGAAGGAGGAAACACAGATGAAAAATATGATGTGTACATGTATGAATATTCGAATGCTTAACCCCCGGGTGTGTAACACGGCTTGCTGTCCGGCTCATTTGTCGGATGAACGGATCAGATGATCTGTCATTTCAGATAGTTGATCAGCCGATGCCCGGGGAACTACCCGGGCATTTTTTACTGCCCATAACTAAAGAATAAAGATAAACGAAAATGAGATTTGATCAAAAAGGAGAATATAAAAATGAGCGATTACAGATTTGAAACTTTACAGATACACGTAGGACAGGAAGATGCAGATCCTTCAACAGATTCAAGAGCGGTTCCGATATACCAGACAACATCATACGTATTCCATGACAGCAAGGATGCCGCAGACCGCTTCAGTCTTTCAGCAGGCGGAAACGTATACGGAAGAATAACAAACACAACACAGGACGTGCTTGAAAAGAGACTGGCTTCTCTTGAAGGCGGAAGCGCAGCACTCGCAGTTGCAACAGGTGCCGCAGCGATAAGCTATACGATCGAGGCACTCGCACCAAACGGCGGACACGTTGTTGCACAGAAGACAATCTACGGCGGAAGCTTCAATCTGCTTTCTCACACACTTCCTCAATACGGAATTGAGACAACATTTGTTGATGCACATAATTTGAGCGAAGTTGAAAATGCCATAAAGGACAACACAAGGGTCGTATATCTTGAGACACTCGGTAATCCCGGAAGCGACATCCCCGATATCGATGCCATCGCTGAGATAGCTCATAAGAGAGGCATACCTGTAGTTGTTGACAACACGTTTGGAACACCCTATCTTATCAAGCCATTTGAACACGGTGCAGACATAGTGGTTCATTCAGCAACAAAGTTTATCGGCGGACACGGAACGACTCTCGGAGGAATAATAATAGAGTCAGGCAAGTTTGATTTTAAGGCAGGAAACAGATTCCCTCATATCACAGAGCCCAACCCCAGCTACCACGGACTGTCATTTTATGATGCACTCGGTCCTGCAGCATTCGTAACATATATCCGCACGATCCTGCTTCGTGATACGGGTGCGAGCATCTCACCGTTTAATGCATTCCTTCTTTTACAGGGAGTAGAGACACTCTCACTCAGACTAGAGCGTCATGCATACAACACAAAGAAGGTCGTTGAATATCTTTCAAACCATCCTCTTGTTGAGAAGGTAAATCACCCGGCTGTTGCAGATCATCCCGATCACGAGCTTTACAAGAGATTCTTCCCAAACGGCGGAGCATCTATATTCACATTTGATATAAAGGGTGGCCAGGAAGAGGCATGGAAGTTCATCGACAACCTAAAGATCTTCTCTCTTCTTGCAAACGTAGCCGATGTAAAGAGCCTTGTCATCCATCCCGCATCAACCACTCATTCACAGTTATCGGGCAAGGATCTTTTGGATACAGGCATCAAGCCGAACACCATAAGACTCTCTATCGGTACAGAACACATCGATGACATCATCGCGGACCTTGAAAACGGTTTCGCTGCAATAAGTTAACTAGTGGCAGGGCAATGCCCTGCCATATCTGATAAAAGAGGTAAGTTATGAAAGCTGAAAACGCATTTGTTGAATTTGAAACTGAGGAAGCTGATTCGTTTCCGGAGATATTTGAACTGAATATAGTAAGCGGCGGATGCCATATCTACGGCTACCTGCTTGCACCCGACAAGAGAATAGAAGGTCCCTACCCCACAGTCATAATGTCTCACGGATTTCCGGGCTATACAACAAACAACGATCTGGAACTGGCTCTCATGAGAACGGGCTGCGTTGTGATACATCTTAACCACAGGGGCGCCTGGGGAAGTGACGGAGAGTATCTGTTCACAAATCTAAAGGATGATCTTATCGCGATAGCAAAGTGGGCTCATAATCCCGCGATAGCCGATCAATACGGTATTGATACAGACAACATTTTTCTTGTCGGACATTCGATGGGAGGTCAGACCGTACTCAATGCGGCAAAGGATCTTAAATTCATCAAAGGCGTTGCAGCACTTGCTCCTTATGACATAGGAGCGGCATTCCGCTACAGGATGGAAAAGGATCTCTTTCTTATGATAGAGACAGAAGGACAGTGCCTTAAGATGAATTCTGCAAGCGAGGTCTATGAAAATGCTCTTATCAACCAGCAGACGTTAAGCATTTTAAACAGATACGAAGAGCTTTCAAAACACAACGTTTTACTGGTAGAGGCAAGCCTTGATGCGGTAGCACCGCCCGACAAGATGATAAAGCCTCTTGCCGACAAGCTTAAAAGCCTTGATACAAACCTGACATACAGATCGATCAAGAGCTCTCACAGCTTTATAGGTCAGAGAATGACTCTGACAAGGATCGTCGGAGAATGGATAGAAAGTGTAATAAGCGATACTTATCACTAACGATAAAACCAAACGAATTTTCAAATCGTGTCACACATGATATGCTCATATCAGATAAAAAAACAAGGAGGAAAACATTATGAAGTCAATAAAGATGTGTATGTACTGTATACGAATGTTTAACTCCCGGGAAGTATCAAATCCCAGGGCGCATGCCTATGCCATGCCTCCTGAATACGGACGATGTTGACGTAAAGAATTTGACTATTACCCCCGGGAGATCTGAAAGTCACCCGGGTATTTTTATACCCAAAATACAATAATACACAGTTAAAAAGGAGAAAAACTATTATGAAAAAGATAACAAAGATAATCACAGCAGCACTTGCACTCACACTTACATTTTCACTTACAGCTTGCGGAGGTGCAGCTAAGAAAGAGATAAAGACAGACGCAGTTACTACAGATCAGACTAAGACAGAAGCACCTGCGCAGAACACGGTTATAAAGGTTGGAGCAAACATCACACCTCACTCAGAGATACTCGAGCAGGCAAAGCCTCTTCTTGAAGCAAAGGGAATCACACTTGAGATCGTAAAGCTTGAGGATTCGATCACACCCAACACCGGTGTTATAGAAGGAAGCCTTGATGCAAACTACTTCCAGCACGTACCTTACCTTGAGCAGTTCAACAAGGAAAACGGTTCTGATCTTGTTTCAATAGGCGCCATCCACTATGAGCCCTTCGGAGTATATGCAGGCAAGACAACAGATCTTTCAGCACTGCCTGATAAAGCACTCGTAGCAGTACCCAACAACGTAACAAACGAAGCAAGAGCACTTCTGCTCCTTGCACAGGAAGGCATAATCAAGCTTAAGGACGATGCAGGCATCAACGCAACCGTTGAGGATATCGTAGAGAATCCCAAGAACATCGAGTTTAAGGAACTTGCTCCCGAACAGCTCGTTGCAGCTCTTCCCGATGTGGATGTAGCAGTAATAAACGGCAACTATGCAATAGAGGGCGGACTTCATGTAAGCCAGGCACTCGCAGTAGAGGCTAATGACGGTCTGGCTGCAAAGACTTACGGAAACATCATCGCTACGAGCAAGGACAAGGAAAACGATGAGGCATTAAAGGTTCTCGTTGAGGTTCTTCAGAGTGAAGATATCAGCAAATATATCAATGATACATATGACGGAGCAGTAGTACCGCTCAACTGAGGATAAAAAGATGATTGGATTTGAATATTACAATCCGGCAAAGATAGTGTTCGGAGAGGACAGTGAAAAGAAACTTAAAGGCTTACTCGAAAATTTAAATGTAAGATCCCTGCTTTTGGTATACAGCGGAGACTTTATAAAGAGCCTTGGCATATATCAGGTGATAAAGGATGCAGTGGATGAACTGGGAATAAGCTTTTTTGAAAACGGGAACGTTGTTCCAAATCCTACTATAGAGCTTGTAAGAGAGCTTGTGGATCTGGGTAAGAATAACAATGTTGATTTTGTACTTGCTGTGGGCGGCGGCAGCTCGATCGACACAGCAAAGGCAATTGCGCTGGGTATACCTTATTCGGGTGATGTATGGGACTTCTTTGAAAAAGGAGTCTCACCCGAAAGGGTCCTACCTGTCGGTGTTATCGCAACGACTGCATCGAGCGGATCGGAAACGAGCAACTGTGCGATACTCTCAAGCAAAGAATGGAAGCTTGGATTTGAGGATGACAGGATAATACCCAAGTTTGCGATCATGAATCCAAAGTTTACGGTCAATCTTCCCCCGTATCAGACATACGCAGGTATAGCCGATGTACTGTCACATCTTTTAGAGAGATACTTTTCGGATGAGAAATATTCGGATACAACAGACTATCTTATCGAAGGAGCCATCAGAGCACTTCTTGTAAATGCAGACAGACTGATAATCGATCCCAAGGATGTGAATGCAAGAGGAGAGATACAGTGGTTGGCAAGCGTCGCACACAATAATTTCCTCGATGCCGGCAGACGCGCCGACTGGGGAAGCCACAGGATAGAGCATGAACTTTCCGCTCAGTACAACATTACACACGGGGAGGGAATGGCAGTTGTAACGATCGCATGGATCAGGTATGTGGCAAATGTAAAGCCCTGGAGACTCGCACTTTTGGCAAGCAGGGTATTTAATGCAGACTCATATGACTATTCCGAACAGGAAAGAGCACTCATACTCGCAGACAAATTAACGCTCTTCTTTAAAAAGCTCGGATTAAAGACAACACTTTTAGAGCTGGGAATAGATGAAAGCGACTTTGATGTAATGGCAAAGAGAGCAACAAGAAACGGCCCGGTTGGTCATTACGAACCTCTTGATGAAGAAGCATTCAAACAGGTACTTAAACTGGCACTTAAATAGTCTATAAATGAAAGGAACAAAGAAATGGCAAGGGTAAATCTTAAACAACCAAATGAACTTACAGGTGAAGCAAGAAAGGCATATGAAGAGCTTGAGGCAGCAGGCAAGGTAACAAACATGAAGCTTGTTATGCTTCAGGACTACGGAACATACAAGGCATTCATGGGCTGGTATGACTCATGGGGCAGTCTGGTAAAGGTAGTGGGAGATCGTGCCGCAACGATCTATGCACACTCTGTTTCCACAACAAACGGATGCCAGCTGTGCTCACTTTTCTTTATAAGCGATCTTAAGGAGCTTGGTCTTGACCCCAACAACTTCGAGACATCTGAAAACGAGAAACTCCTTCAGCAGCTCGGCCAGCAGATCGTAAAGGATCCCACAAAGGTTTCAGACGAACTCCTAAACGGACTGAGAAAGTTCTATACTGATGAAGAGATCATTGTAATCGTAGGATTCGGTGCACAGATGCAGGCAACAAACAACTTCAACTCAGTTCTGGGAGTAGATGTTGACAAGAGACTGCTTCCTTTGAAGGATCAGTTCAAACCCGCAACATGGAGAGATGTCCTCGCTTAAGAAAATAAATGATGCTGTAGCCGCAGGAATGGCATAGGTTTCATAGACCGAAGTTGCCGGTTCGAGTCCGGTCAGCATTAGTAAAGAGCTGTAACCCATATCAGGGTTTCAGCTCTTTTATATTTATAATGCATAAGTAAAAATTCATACATCACCGGTTCGCAGTTCAAGGACAACTTCAGATGCTCTATACCAGTAATGCGAACCATCATTGAGGATTTTCACTTGGTGCAAATAATTCTCTGAATTCATTTCTGCCGGGAACCCATGCTTTTTCGTAAATATGTGTAAAATGATTTTTTACGGTTTGTTCTGAAATCCCAAACATATATGCAATTCTTCTGTTTGAAAAACCGCACACCTTCAAAAAGCCCAGTTCCAGCTCGCGTTTTGTAAGGCCGAATTTCTGAGCAATTTTGAGATATTGGTCTTTTGTGATTTCAGATTGTGTCATTCACCCATGTCCATTTCTTCATTCATCTTGCGCTCTGCATTCAGTCTGAGCGGCAGAAGCAAAAACTCAATAATAACAGCATAGAATCCTGAAAGAAAGCACACTGCCAGGTTAGGCCCCATCATAGAAGAATCAAGTCTGCCCATTATCAGCACACCGGATATAATGATCGCAAAGAGAGCTCCACATACGGTGAGTTTCTGTGCTGCATCCACGGCTTCAATTATGTTTTTTAGCTGTAACAGACTAAACGGCTTAATCCCGACTGAAAATGCATTTATGAAATCTTTCCATGCTCCCATGATGGCTATTCCCGGAAATAAAATAAATGCTATTAACAATAATGAAGGCAGATCAAGAAACCAGGTGATGGCAGATAATCCCCAGTTTCCTAAAAAGATATTAATCAAAAATATCCCTAAGAACAATAAAAGCTCACCAAGTAATACTAATCTGATATTTTTCATGGCATTTCCTTTCTACTGTAAATTGTTATATCTACTTTGACTTTATCACGGATGTATATGATATTATATAGTACCTTTTTAGGAAAAAGAATATCATTGCAACACTCAGTCGAACCCGCAGTTTTTGAAAAGGGACTGTTTTATTGATAGAGAACAAATGAAAAATATCGCTGCGATAAGAGAGGATTATCACCAGCGATCAGATCGATATAATTTATAAATCACTCATCCGGTGATAAGATATTAACAGCAAAAGCAAGGAGTAATATCATGAGAACATTTAACATGAACAACACAACATGTATGTGCTGTCGAATCATCGTATCCCGGAGAGCCACGACGGATAGGACGCTTCGTAATGCTTGCATGCGCTCCTTTTCAGATCGATGTTGATGATTGAGTCACCGGCCCGGGATCATTAAGACCCCGGGCTTTATTTAATTACATGAAAGGAAAAAAATAACAATGAGCATAAAGATAAATTCATTACTTATACACGGAGGAACAGACGGCGATGTTACAACCGGAGCCGTAAATGTTCCGATCTACCAGACAACAACATATAAACAGGACGGCCTCGGAGAAAACAGAGGCTGGGAATATTCAAGAACCGGAAACCCGACAAGAGATGCAGCGGAAAAGCTGGTAGCAGATCTTGAACAGGGTAAATACGGACTCGGATTCGCATCCGGTCTTGCAGCGATCAACACAGTACTTTCTCTTTTTGAAGCCGGAGACAGACTGGTCGTTTCAGACAACATCTACGGAGGCACATTCAGGATACTTGATAACGTATTCAACAAATTCGGTATCACATATACGATAGTCGATACTTCAGATCTTAAGAAGGTCGAAGAAGCAATAGACGATGATGTAAAGGCTGTCTATGTTGAAAGCCCCGCCAATCCTCTTCTTACCGTAACGGATATACAGGCGGTTGCAGAGATTGCTCACAAGCATGACAAGCTTTTGATCGTAGACAACACATTTTTAACACCATACCTTCAGAGACCTCTTACACTCGGGGCAGATATAGTGATACACAGCGGCACAAAATACTTAGGCGGCCACAGCGATGTCATTTCCGGATTCGTAGTAGTTAACGATGATGCTCTGGCAGATAAGCTCTACTATCTTCAGAATGCCATCGGAGGAATACTCGCTCCCTGGGACAGCTTCCTTGTGATCAGAGGAATAAAGACTCTCGGAGTAAGAATGGACCGCCATGTTGATAATGCATCTAAGGTGGCAAAGTGGCTGACAGAAAGCGGATATGTGAGCAAGGTCTATTATCCGGGACTTGAATCTGACCCCGGATACGAAGTACAGAAGAAACAGGCAGACGGTGCAGGAGCGATGATATCATTCGTCCTTGATGAAAAATATGATTATCGAAAGTTTTTCAAGAATCTTAAACTGATCATACTTGCAGAAAGCCTAGGCGGAGTCGAGTCTCTTGTATGCCATCCCGCAAGCATGACACATGCAGCGATCCCTGCAGACATAAGAAAGGAAGTAGGTATTGTTGATGAACTGATCAGATTTTCCGTAGGCATCGAAGATGTGGATGATCTGATAAGTGATCTTGAACAGGCGATAGTTAACTCATCAAAGGAGGAAAACTGATATGGATGTATATATGAGCATACAGGAAATGATAGGACACACTCCCATTATCAAATTAAATCACCTGGGAGTAAAGGAAAGCGTAGGACTGTATGCAAAGCTTGAACTTATGAATCCGGCCGGAAGCGTAAAGGACCGTGTCGGTGTATATATGGTAAAGGACGCGGAGGAAAGAGGACTGTTAAAGCCCGGTTCAACGATTATAGAGGCAACTGCGGGAAATACCGGCATAGGTATTGCCATCGCTGCCCTTAACAGAGGCTACAGGGTCATCTTTACGGTACCTGAGAAGTTTTCTATAGAAAAGCAGAAGATAATGTCTGCACTGGGTGCGGAGATAGTCCATACCTCAAGAGAAGAGGGAATGCTTGGAGCAGAGAACAAGGCAAGACAGCTGCTTGAAACTATCCCCGATTCCATAACACTTGCCCAGTTCAGAAATCCCGCCAATCCTCTTGCGCACTACGAGACCACAGGACCCGAGATCTATGATCAGATGGACGGACAGATTAACTACCTCGTTGCGGGAGCCGGAAGCGGCGGAACGTTTTCAGGCATCATGAAGCACTTAAAGGAAAAGGATACAAGCATTCAGGGAGTGCTCGCTGATCCGATCGGCTCGATCATAGGAGGCGGAGAACACGCAGACTATGACATAGAAGGCATAGGAAATGATTTCATCGCCGATACGATGGATGTCTCATTCATCGATAAGGTAATAAAGATAAATGATGACGAAGCCTTTGAGGCATCAAGGCTGTTAGCCAAAAAGGAAGGCATACTTGCAGGCTCGTCATCAGGAGCTGCTCTTGCTGCATCGCTTAAGCTTGCCGATCAGATTGAGAGCGGAAACATTGTAGTGGTATTTCCCGACAGGGGAGACAGATACTTAAGTAAAGGACTTTTTTGATATGGCTGAGGTTTTTAAACTTGATCATGTTTATAAGAATTTCAAAAATGACGGAAAGGAGTTTTTAGCTCTTGAAGACGTTTCTCTTTCGATCAATGAAGGAGAGATATTCGGCATCATAGGAATGAGCGGTGCCGGAAAGTCGACTCTTGTAAGGACCCTAAACCGCCTTGAGGATGTAACGGACGGAAAGGTAAGCTTCTATGACAAGAACCTTGCAGATCTTAAGGCAACCGAACTAAGACTTGTCAGGCGCCAGATAGCGATGATATTTCAAAGCTTTAACCTTCTTGGACAGAGAAGCGTTCTAAGCAATGTGATGCAGCCTTTAAGGATAGCGGGAGTTCCCAGGTCACAAAGGAAGGAAAAGGCTCTTGAGATGCTAAGAGTCGTAGGGCTTGAGGATAAGAAGAACGAATATCCGGCAAGACTTTCGGGAGGCCAGCGCCAGAGAGTAGCCATTGCAAGAGCTCTTGCTGCAGACCCGAAGGTACTGCTTTGTGACGAGGCAACGAGTGCACTTGACCCAAAGATGACGGGAGAGATACTCGATCTTTTAAAGACCATAAACGAGACAAGAAAGCTCACGATCGTTATCATCACTCATGAGATGAGTGTCGTCGAAAAGATATGCGACCGTGTAGCCATCATTGATAAGGGAAAGCTTGCAGAGCTTGGAGAGGTAAAGGAGATATTCAGAAATCCCCAGTCAGAGCCTGCAAGAAAACTCGTATTTCCGAGCAATCCTTTCGATCCTTCCGGGAATGATTCAAAACTCATCAGGATCGTATTTGACGGACTTGACGCAAACAGACCCTTTATTGCGGATCTGGTTGAAAAGACGGGCAGAAAGGTAAACATACTTAGCGCCAATACAAAGAGCGTGGGAGGCATAGGATACGGTCAGATGGTCCTTGAGCTTCCAAAGGATGAGACGCAGCAGAAAGAGATAATAAAGTTCTTTAGAGACGGAGGACTGTCTGTTCAGGAGGTGACAGCGCCATGAGTGAATATATCATCGAAGCTATAAGAAACGGAATATTTGAAACACTCACGATGACATTCTTTGCATCGATCCTTGCATATCTGGTAGGACTGCCTCTGGGCATAGTTTTATATGCAACGGCAAAAGATCGGATACTCTCAAACAGAGGAGTAAACTTTAGTGTAGGGCTTATCGTTAACATATCAAGATCACTGCCCTTTCTGATCCTGCTAGTTCTTCTGATACCATTTACGCGGCTTGTTACCGGTTCTTCGATCGGAACAACGGCAAGCATCGTCCCTCTTACAGTCGGTGCCATTCCGATCGTTGCCCGCATGGTCGAGTCGTCACTTAGCGAGGTTTCCCCCAGTATCATAGAGGCTGCCACATCAATGGGTGCTTCTCCTTTATACATAATCACGCACTTTATTTTGCCTGAGGCAACACCCTCCCTTCTTCTGGGAGCAGCCATAAACATAGCCACTGTACTGGGCTATTCAGCCATGGCCGGAGTAATAGGCGGAGGCGGACTGGGTGCCATCGCACTGCAGTACGGATATTACAGATATCAGAAGGAAGTTCTGTGGACGACAGTCACCATACTTGTCATCATGGTAATGGTGATCCAGGAGAGCGGAAACGTCATCGCCAAGAAAGTCAGAAAGTAGTCTAAAAAAATACTTGCATCTGACATCACCCTAATGTATAATACCGTTTGGACAAAGGCGTCTTGAAGGGAATGAGTATTCATCCCCTTTAAGGTGCTGTTTTTTTATATGCAAGCAGTTTATAGGAGGAAAAAAGTTATGTCATACGTTGACGAGGTACTTGAGAAAGTAAAGAAAAGAGATGCGGATCAGCCTGAATTTATCCAGGCAGTAACAGAGGTGCTTGAGACACTTAAGCCCGTTATTGAAAAGGACGAGGAGAAATACCGCAAGTTAGCTATCCTTGAGAGAATCACAGAGCCCGATCGTCAGATCATGTTCAGAGTTCCCTGGGTAGATGACAACGGCCAGGTACAGGTAAACAGAGGTTTCCGTGTACAGTTTAACAATGCTATTGGACCTTACAAGGGTGGTCTCAGACTTCATCCCTCAGTAAACCTTGGTATCATCAAGTTCCTCGGTTTCGAGCAGATCTTTAAGAACAGCCTTACAACACTTCCCATCGGCGGTGGTAAGGGTGGTTCAGACTTCGACCCTAAGGGCAAGTCAGACAACGAGATCATGAAGTTCTGCCAGAGCTTTATGACAGAGCTTTCAAAATATATCGGAGCTGACGAGGACGTTCCTGCCGGTGATATCGGTACAGGTGCTCGTGAGATCGGTTTCATGTTTGGTCAGTACAAGAGAATCAAAGGTCTTTACGAAGGCGTTCTTACAGGTAAGGGACTTACATACGGCGGTTCACTAGCTCGTACAGAAGCTACAGGTTACGGCCTCTTATATCTTACAGAAGAGATGGTTAAGTGCCACGGTGATAAGATGGAAGGCAAGGTAGTAGCTGTTTCAGGTTCAGGTAACGTTGCTATATATGCATGCCAGAAGGCACAGCAGCTTGGCGCAAAGGTTGTTACAGTTTCTGATTCAACAGGATGGATCTATGATGAGGAAGGTATCGATGTAGCACTCCTTAAGGAAGTAAAGGAAGTTAAGAGAGCACGTCTTACAGAGTACGCTGCAGCTCGTCCTTCTGCAAAGTATTTTGAGAAGAAGAACGGTGAGCACGGTGTATGGCAGTACAAGGTTGATATCGCTCTTCCCTGCGCTACACAGAACGAGCTTGATATAGAAGATGCTAAGATGCTCGTAGCTAACGGTGTTAAGTATGTTGCAGAAGGTGCTAACATGCCTACAACGATCGAAGCTACTCAGTACTTCCAGGCTAACAACGTTCCTTTCGTAGGCGGTAAGGCTGCTAACGCAGGTGGTGTTGCTACATCAGCACTCGAGATGAGCCAGAACTCTGAGAGACTTTCATGGAGCTTCGAAGAGGTTGATTCAAAGCTTAAGAACATCATGGTTGGTATCTACCACAACATCGATGACGCTGCAAAGGAATACGGCATGGAAGGCAACTACGTTGCAGGTGCTAACATTGCAGGCTTCAAGAAGGTTGTTGAAGCTATGATCGCTCAGGGCGTTTGCTAATAACTAACCTCAGTAAATATGTTAATATGATCCCGTAAGCCGAGTGCTTACGGGATTTTTTGTCTTGATTATGTCTGTGGGTTTTAATACAATGATCGTATAATTAAGGCATGCTTTGTAATATCAGGGGAAATGTTTATGAAGAAACCGGTTATATTGTTATGTATTATGATATTTGCTTTATGTGCAGGATGCGGTTTATCAGGGGATGCAAGCGAATCTGCAACGCAGAGCAGTAGCGATACAGCTGTTAATGAAGAAGCTGCAACAGAAGATACTGCATCAGAAGCAGAAAGTACTTCAAAGTATAATGCATTTATAGATGAATACGACTCTTTTGAAGTGACTTCGACAAGTATGAATAACGGTGCCTGGAATGATGCCATATCCAACACTGAGGTGGGCTCAAACAAATCACCTCAGCTTGAGTGGGATGCGGTTGATGGTGCCGCTCTTTATGTCATTATAATGGATGATACGGATGCCTGGGACATAATACACTGGAAATCCGACAACGTGACCGAGACAAGTCTTGATGAAGGCTGGGCTGACGAATCAGAATATATGGGACCGTTTCCGCCAGCGGGATCTACTCATACATATGAAGTTTATGTTGTCGCTCTTAAAGCAAAGGTTGAAAGAGTAAAGGGAGCCTTCGGAGGACAGAATGTGAGGTTTGAGGAGAACTTTAGAGCACTGGATACAGATGCTGAGGGAAACAGCGGAAACATAATCGCTGTCGGAAGACTATCAGGAACGTATACAAATCAGGAAGAAAACCAGCATGGTTATCGATAAAACTTTTATTCCCGCAGACAGAAATGTTTACGGGAAATTTTTTTCACTTGACAAAAGAGACAATGGTGTCGCATAATTAAAAGCGACAAAGCTGTCTCTTTTTTTAAAACGGAGGAAAATATGCCGACCAAAGGTGAATCAACAAAAAAGATGATCATAGATACAGCTGCCGGTCTTTTTTCTAAGAAGGGCTTTAAGGATGTATCCATGACTGACATATGTGAAGCAACAGGCCTTTCAAGGGGCGGACTGTACAGACATTTTTCATCAACATCAGAGATCTTTATAAGGCTTATAAGTACAGAGCAGTCTTTTAATGAAAGGATCAAAGCTAAAGAAAAGGCAGCTGATATACTAAAAGACGCGTTAAGCGAACTTGAAAAGGAGATCCTTGATCCAAAAAGATCCTTAAGCCTTGCGATCTATGAGTTTGCAAGTATCGATGATAACCGAAAGCTCTTTACAGACCTTGAAAAGAAGGCAAGGAAAAAGTGGATGGATCTTATCTCATACGGCATTGAGACAGGCGAATTCAACCCTGTCGATCCTGAAGAGATAGCAGAACTGTTGCTGTACTACTACCAGGGCATCCGAATGTGGTCCAGGGTCACTGATATCAAAAGGAAATCTGCAAAAAACTACAGTAACCTCATTTTAAGGATGCTTACAGGAGAAGATAAATGAATATAAGACTTATAAGACCGAAAGAAGAACACAAGAATGAAGCACTTGCATTCAAACAGGAATTCATAGACATCGGAACACCTATAATAAACGGCAGCGAACTGCTCGATCAGACAGATTCGTATGAAGACTGGCTAAGATCAGTAACGGATAACACGGATGAAAGAACAGTTAATCCCGACTGGGTAGTGACAGATACGTTCTTTGCCGTTGATGAAAACGAAAGGATCGTGGGAATCATCGATCTCAGACATACGCTCAATGATTTTTTAAAGGATTTCGGAAACAGCGGCTACAGCGTACGCCCGTCTGAGAGAAGAAAAGGCTATGCGACAAATATGCTAAAAAGTCTTCTTGACGTTGCAAAAGCAGCTGGAATGAATGAGCTTCATCTGAGTGTAGAAAAGACCAATATCCCCTCGATCAAAACGATCACCAAAAACGGCGGAGTATATGAGCGCAGCTTTGAGTTTGAAGGCGAGCTTGCGGATATATACAGGATTGAATTACAGTAAAAAGATATGAACTTACATATAACAGAAAAATACATATGGTTTCCCGCAGCAAGAGACTGTGATGAAGTAAAGCTTCATATGTCCATTGACGGTAAAAAGATAAATGAGATCGATATTAAACTTAGTACTGATCCCGATTTTTACTTTTCCATGGATGTGAGCAAATTCATGGGAAAGAGCATCACGATAAACTCTGACTGCGATGAAAGACTGCTTGAAGCAGTAACGTGTCATGATGATATATACAAGATAGCATATCCCTACAGGCCAAAGATACACTTTACCACACGCATGGGATGGATAAACGATCCAAACGGTCTTGTGTATAAAGACGGCATATATCACATGTTCTACCAGCTTAATCCCTACGGGACCGACTGGGGAAACATGCACTGGGGTCATGCGGTCAGCAAAGATCTTATAAGCTGGGAGCAGAAGGATATCGCACTTTTCCCCGATGAATACGGAACGGTATTTTCCGGATGCGGCTTTAGGGATGAGAAGAATGTAGCAGGCTACGGAAAGGATGCACTTTTATTTTTCTATACCGCAGCCGGAGGATTCAATGAATGGTCCAAGGAAGCCGGATACAACAGTACACAGAGACTGGCAGTTTTAAGTGATGATACTCTTATCAAAAAGGATATGATCCTTGACACGATAAAGGACGGGAACAGGGATCCTAAAGTCTTCTATCATGAAGAGAGCAAAGCCTACGTGATGGTGCTTTATCTTATCGACAATGAATTTGCCATCTTTCGTTCAAACGATCTTAAAAACTGGACAGAGACAGACCGCCTCTCCTTAGAGGGAATGTGGGAATGCCCTGATCTGTTTGAACTTGAAATTGAAGGAACGAATGACAAAAGATGGGTATTCTGGTCAGCTGACGGTTTTTACGTCCTGGGAGACTTTGACGGATATAGATTTATACAAAGAAGTGAAGTACTCTCGGCATATGATACGAAATTACCCTATGCAGCACAGACATATGCGGGATGTGAAAGAAGGATATCCGTTGCATGGTATAGAACCCAAAACGACAAAGGCGGATTCAAGGGTATGATGTCCGTACCTACAAAGCTTAGTCTCATTGATACTGATAAGGGTATAAGGTTATGCTTTAAACCTGTAAAAGAGCTGTATGAGTACCTGTCTAAGCAGAGTCTTTCGTATGACGAAAGCTTTGATAAGAAGCTTGACGGCAGTCCCGTTGTGATAGATATCAGATGGAAGGATAATGAAACTGCTCCCGTTATTATCGGAGATATAAAAATTGATACAAGACCTGAAACACTGATAGTCGATCACGGGATAATAGAGTATTTTTCCGGTGACGGAACCGTATACGGAGCGATTGAGACTGACGAGGATATCCTGTCAAAGAACATACATATAGGATCAGGAATAGAAAGCCTCAAAATATGCGAAATTGATAATAATGAAATGCCATCCTAAAAAGGTGGCATTTTTTTCTTGATTAAATCGATCCCCGGTGCTATAGTATTGAGAAATTATTTGTTTCATAAAAAGGGGCGGGGTTTATATGAAAACAAAAGACAGTTCTTTCAGGCATCTTATGTATGCCATGAAACAGATATGGGAAGCGGACAGGCTCCTTCTTGTCTTTTCCATATTCAAAAACTCTATCGAGCAGATATTCTATGTTTTCTTTTTCGTTTATCTGACGAAGTACATTTTCAACTGTATTGAAAGAAATATCGAATACAGCAGACTGTTCAGGTTCCTTGTGATCGCATGCCTGGGCCATGTTTTCGTGCATTTTACATGCGGATGGTACGAGGCGTACAGAAAGGTAAAGACACCTGAAGTCTACAGATATATATTCCACAGGGTAATGGATCTTTCGGACTCTCTTGAATTAAAGGACTATGAAAATCCTGAATTCTACGATAAGTACACAAGAGCTTTAGACCGTGTCGTAGACTCAGCCATAGATCTTACGATCAAGTTCGGAGTCTATTTCGGAAACGTGGTATCGACTATCGCTTCTCTTGTGATCATAGTACTTGTCGATCCGGTACTTTTAGTATTCATGATAGTACCCATGATTGTGAGCCTCTATTTTGGCAACAAGAACGGCAAATGCAACTACGACAGGGAAAGCGCCATTACCAGGGATAAGAGAATAGCAGACTACGTAAAGCGTGTTTACTACGAAAAGAAATACGCTGCGGAAGTCCGTCTTTTTGACATAAATTCCATCATGTTAGACAAACAGGAAGAAGCAGTCGACAGGATGGAGACTGTTTCCATGAAATACAGAATGAAGTCCGCTTTCTATTCATTCATCATGAAGGGAAGCTATTCGATATTTGCAGGTGTCATCGCATATTTTTACGTGGTAGTGAGAGTAAAGTTTACCGATGTGACCGATATCTCAAGCTATGTGGCTATGATAAGCGCAATGGCTTTTTCTACCAATCAGCTTAAGCAGGCTGTTGAAAACAGGATATTTTTGAGCAATGAGAGCAGACTGTTCAAAAACCTTGAGGAGTTCCTTGAAAGACCCGTAAAGGAGATCGAAAAGAAGACAGTCATCGATGATATAAAGAGCGTTGAGATAAAGAATGTTTCCTTCACCTATCCCGGTGCAAAGAGCGAAACACTTAAAAACATCAGCTTTAAATGGAACAAGGGTGACAGGCTTGCCATCGTCGGATATAACGGTGCGGGCAAGACAACGCTCATTAAGCTTTTAATGGGTCTTTATGAGATCCAGTCCGGAGAGATACTCGTAAACGGCATCGATATAAATGAGATAGACGGTAACTCATACAGGGAAAGATTCGGCACGGTATTCCAGGATCTGCAGGTATTCGCAATGCCTCTTATCGAAAACGTGCTGATGAGAAGACCGGAGAGCGAAGATGATTACGAGCTTGCAAGAAAAGCTCTTATAAGCGCACAGTTTGATGTTGAGCATAAGGGCCTTGTAAAAGGTCTTGATACCGTTGTGAGCCGTGAATTTGACGAGGAAGGCTTTGTTCCTTCCGGAGGACAGGCTCAGAAGATCGCGATAGCAAGAGTCTTTGCCAAAGACCCCGATATGGTCATCCTTGATGAGCCCTCAAGCGCACTTGATCCTCTTGCAGAGTACAACATGTACAACAACATGATGAAACTCTCACAGGGCAAGGGTGTCATCTTCATATCACACAGACTCTCGAGCGCGAGAATGGCTGACAAGATCTATCTGATGAAGGACGGACAGGTCGTTGAAAGCGGAACACATGAAGAACTGATAGCACTTAACGGATACTATCATGAAATGTTCACACTCCAGGCTGAAAACTATCAGGAAAGTCTGCCTGAGGAAATGCTGAAAGGAGCTGAGGCGTTTTATGGCTAAGAATAAAGAAGAAAAGATCTCGATAAGACGACTTATAAGCAACACGGCATTTATGATAAAGTATGCGGCCAAATATGACAGACCGCTGATCGTAAAGATATTTATCATGAATGTAGTGCTTAAATCCGCCATGGCACTTAACGGTACGTTTATCCTTAAGATGATAATCGACGGCCTTATGGGCAAATCATCATTTTCTGATATATGTATCATCCTTCTGATATCATTTGCCCTTGTTGTATGCATCGAATGGATAAGCCAGCTTTTAGAGGAATGGGCCAAGGCAAAGATAATAAAACTTGACGGAAAGATCCAGAGAGATCTTATAGAAAAAAACTCCAGGATGGATCTGATATATTATGACAATCCTGAATACTACGATACATATGTATTTGTCGCAAACAATGCGGACCACATGATAGAAGGAGCCGTGGTGATCTCAAGCAAGATCTTCGGCGGAGCTATAGCACTTTTAGTCTCGGCTGCCATGATCCTTACGATCAGCCCGTTTCTTGCGATCTTCCCCATCGTCGGATTTATCATCAATCTGATAACAAGATTCAAGATGGAAGAGATCGAATATACATGGTGGCTTGAATTTAAAAAGCATTTAAGAAAAGCCGACTACTCAAAGAGAGTATTCTATCAGCCTGAGTTTGCAAAGGAATGCAAGCTCACAAACGTAAAGGAACCGTTAAGACTTCAGTTTGACGAAGCACTTGATGCGGCAAGCGCTGCAGGCAGAAAGTATACACCCATCCTTACATGGATATCGCTCTTAAACTGGATATCGGTATTTACGGTTCTTTCGTTTTTTGCGGTACCCGCATACCTCGGATATCTGGCACTCGTACTCAGAAAGATAGCACTCGGTGAAGTAGCATCCGCAAACAATGCTGCAAACTATGTAAGGAGCAATCTTAACGAGATAAACTACTGCCTGGTCGATTTCCAGATAATAGGTCAGTACGCACAGAAATTCAGAAAGCTTCTTGATTATGAACCCGTCATTGAGGTTTCTGAGGGTATAACACCGGATAAGGAACCGGGAGCACTGGTACTTTCAAATGTATGCTTTAAATATCCCAATACCGACGAATATACCTTAAAGGATATCTCGATAAGGATAGATCCCGGTGAAAAGATAGCCATCGTTGGTGAAAACGGTGCCGGAAAGACGACATTTGTCAAGCTTCTCATGCGTCTTTATGATGTAAGTGACGGAAGCATTGAATACGGCGGACATGATATAAGGGAGTATGCCATCAAGGAATACCGTAAAAAGATAAGCGCAGTCTTCCAGGACTATAACATCTATGCAGCAACTCTTGCTGAAAACGTACTGCTCAGACAGTATGACAAGAAAGAGGAAAACGATGTGATAGATGCCCTTGACAAGGCTGACTTTTCAAAGAAGCTTAAAAAGCTTAAAGATGGCATATATACCGATCTGACCAGGGAATTTTCAGATGAGGGAACTAGCCTTTCGGGAGGAGAGAGCCAGAAGATCGCGATCTCAAGAGTATTCATAAATGACAGCGATAGAGCTATCTCGATCCTTGATGAACCCTCAAGCGCTCTTGACCCGGTTTCAGAATACAGGCTTAACAAGAATCTTATAGATCATGCGAAAAACGATACCGTCATCTTCATATCGCACCGTCTTTCGACAACGCGTATGGCAGACAGGATATATCTGTTTGAGAACGGTTCCATAAAGGAGCAGGGAACGCATGATGAACTGATGCAGTTAAACGGAAGATACAGAGAGATGTTTGACCGTCAGGCACATAATTACATAGTTTAAAGAGCTCTTTTATCATACAGAAATAAGAAAAGTCCCGATCGGGGCTTTTTCTAATTCAGGCCTTTTATCCTTGCCTTGTCCTTGTACATCGCATCATCCGCACGCTTTTCTATATCCGCAACGGATAGATCAGTACCTTTTTCATATATCGCTATGCCGCAGGCAACTGATACAAAGTCATTTGCAAGAGGCAGAGTGTTTGAATAGGGGCTTAAGCTGTCTGAGAGCTTTTTAACAAGCTCATCTCTTATCGCATAATCATCACCGGTCAAAACCGCTACGAATTCGTCGCCGCCTATCCTGTAGACCGGAGAGTGCTTGAATACGTTGCATATGAGACGACATGCTCTTATAAGATAATCATCACCCGCATCATGACCGTATGAATCGTTCACAAGCTTTAAGTTATTTACATCAAACATCGCTATGGCAAATTCACATCCGGATTCCGAATTGATCTCTGCCTGCAAGAACTTCTCCTTGTCATCGTATGCGATACGGTTGTTTACGTTTGTAAGAGGATCCCTTCTCATTACTTCGATGAGTCTCTTATTAATAAGATCAAGACTGAGCGCATGTCTGAACTTGTCAAATACAAGGCTCATGCGGCTCTGGTATGTCTGCAGGAAGTGATTCTGTACCTTATCCATGCAGTCTCTGAAGATGATATAGCCGTATGCCTCATCCGCTTCGTGAAGGGGTAAGAATATATACAGGTGGTTCTTGCCGTCAGGATCATATCCCGGAACAAGATCCTTTGATGCAAACTGATCATCATCAAAAGCCACTCCGTCCTCTGTCGAATAAAGGACATCGAGAAGCTTGCTGTATCCGTCCTTTTTAAGCTTTATATTCGTATCATAGATCGACAGACCGAAATTTGGCTCAAGCAGTACATGGAATGAATCGCCTTCAAAGTTATGATCAAGTGTTAAAAGCTTGTGAAGGCTTTCCATGAACTCATGGAATGTAAGACATGATAAAACCGTCGAATCTATGATGCTTAGTTTCCTGTTAAAGTATGTCGTTGTAGAACGCTTTGCAAAGGCCTCGCGTCCGAAGCGTCTTCTTACCGAATCGCTGTTTCTCAGCTCATAGCAGCCGCAGCTCTCTCCCGGGATGAATTCACACGGGATGACCACGGATTCAGCCGTCTTTTTTCCTGCGATGATATCAAGCCAGAGAGCCCCGCATGCCTCACCCATCTGTGTAAAGCACTGATCAACGCTTGCTATCGACGGATCAAATATCTGACCGGCATCTAAGTAATCATAACCCGTAACGAGTGTATCTTTCGGTACATCATATCCGTTTTCAAATAAGGATGTGCATGTCTGCATCGCAAGTCCGTCGTTTGCGCATATGAACACATCGGGTAATGCCTTGCCTTCTTCACAGTATCTGTTTATGTAGCGGCTTGCCGCTGCGTTTTCCCATTTGGTATAGTAAACATCCTTAAGATGTTCGCTAATGCCATTCTCTTCAAGATAGTCTCTAACTGCCTTAAGTCTTAGCTCTGAGTCAAGCGAATCCTTTGATCCTGCTATAAATACGATGCTTCCTACCTCATGCTCCTTATAGAGATGCTCGCACATCATCCTGGTAGCATAGTAGTTGTCGCTTCCTATGTAGCTCACACCGTCGCGCTTTGCTCCCTGAAGGATTACGGGAACGTTCGCCTTATTGGCACGCTCTATCAGCTTGTCTATCTCTTCATTAAAGCCAAGACCGCTGCAGAAGACGACAACGCCGTCAAAATCGTTAAGATCGGGCAGAGTAAATATGTTGAGCTCTCCCTTTTTAACGGGAGCCGTATCAATATATGTCGGATAACACGTAAAAAGGAACAGATCGACACGCTCATCCTTAAGGGATGCTATCATCCCCGTAAGAAACTGCGTAAGTATCTCTCCGCTCCATCCTGTTGTAAAAATCGCGATCTTCTTTTTCATTATTCCTTCAATCCCCGTATTTTAATGATAAATTAAATATCGCAAAGATACAATAAAAAAATGTGTTGACAATGTTTTTTTGGCATGTTATGTTTTTTAGCAGATAATTTATCACAGTCAGGTACAAGTATGATAAACACAAGCGCCATGACAAATGCATATTCTGTATTCTTCAGCCTGTTTTCTTTTGCAGGCTTTTTTGCGTGGTGGTTTATTATGCAGACAAAGAAATACTGTGATAAAGAATAGAAACCAAACCTAAGCAAAAACAAGAATGCGAATCGGCTCTATCCTTTATCGGATAGGGCCGTTTTTTGTTGCATCAACGGGAGGAAAGATATATGAGCATGGAGTTCGAAAAAAAGCTTGCACTGCCTATGGAGGTCAAGGAGATGTATCCGATGACCGGAAGGATGGGAGAGATCATAGAAGATAAGAGAGCACAGATCCAGGCTATCTTTGAAGGAAGAAATGACCGTCTCCTTCTTATCATAGGACCCTGCAGCGCAGATAACGAGGACAGCGTCATAGATTACATCTCAAGACTTTGTCCCCTGCAGGAAAAGGTTGAGGACAAGATACTCATCGTTCCCAGGATATATACCAACAAGCCAAGGACAACCGGAGAAGGATACAAAGGAATGCTCCATCAGCCCGACCCCAACGGCAAGTCGGATCTGTTCAAGGGAATAGCCGCTACAAGACATATGCATCTAAGAGCTGTGAGCGAAACAGGCTTTGCCTGTGCGGATGAGATGCTCTATCCGGAAAACTACCAGTACCTCGATGATCTTTTGGGATATGTGGCAGTCGGAGCTCGTTCCGTTGAAGACCAGCAGCACAGACTGGTTGCCAGCGGAGTGGACATGCCGGTCGGCATGAAGAATCCTACCAGTGGAGACTACACGGTAATGATGAATGCGATCCTTGCAGCCCAGCATCCTCACACATTCATATACAGAGGATGGGAAGTTCACTCAATGGGTAATGCTCATGCACATGCTATTCTTAGGGGATCAACAAACAAGCACGGACAGCCCCAGCAGAACTACCATTACGAGGATCTTATAAGACTGTGTGACTGTTACGATGAAAGGGAGCTTAAAAACCCCGCAGTGATAATCGACTGCAACCATTCAAACTCGGGAAAGAATCCTTTCGAACAGCCAAGGATAATAAAGGATGTTCTAAACAGCGCAAAGCACAGCGACAGGATAACAAAGATATTAAAAGGCTTCATGGTAGAGAGCTACATAGAGGACGGATGCCAGGAGATAGGCGGAGGCGTCTACGGCAAATCGATAACGGATGCATGCCTCGGATGGGAAAAGACCGAAGAACTGATACTTAACATCGCTGATTACATTTAGGGAGAAAAGATATGAATCTGACACCGAAGATAGAAAAGATAAAGGAAATATCAAAAACGGGTGACTATACTGTGATCCCTGTGAGCACCCAGATACTCTCGGACTTCACCACACCGATCGAGGCTTTAAGGATACTTAAGAACGCATCTGATCATGTATATATGCTGGAATCCGCAAAGGCAGACGAGACATGGGGAAGATACACGTTCTTAGGATTCGAGCCAAAGATGCTGATCACCTGCAAGGACGGCATCATGAAGGCAGGAGATAAGACGATAGAGACAAACGATCCCTCAGGCGAGATAAGAAAGATCATGGCTGAATATAAAAGCCCAAGGGTTGAGGAGCTTCCCTTCTTTACCGGCGGGCTTGTGGGATATTTCTCCTTCGAGTATTTCGGATATAGCGAGCCTACGATAAGATGCAGCCTTGATGATACCGATGAGTTTCAGGATGTCGATCTGATGCTGTTTGACAAGGTCATAGCCTTTGACAACCTTAGCCAGAAGATATATCTGATAGCAAACATCAAGCTTAATGACATAGATAACGAATATAAGAGAGCAGAAAGCGAACTTAAAAGGATAGCCGATCTTTTAAAGAACGGCAAGAAGGCAGAGGAACCCGTAAGCAGACTTAAGGGCGAGATAAAGCCGCTGTTTGACAAGGAAAGGTTCTGCCAAATGGTTGAGGATGCAAAGAACTATATAAGGGAAGGAGATATCTTCCAGATAGTCCTCTCAAACCGATTAAGCGCTCCTTTTGAGGGAAGCCTTCTTGATACATACAGGATGCTTAGAACGATAAACCCATCTCCTTACATGTTCTACTTTTCGGGAACAGATGTTGAGGTAGCAGGAGCAAGTCCCGAGACACTCGTTAAGCTAAAGGACGGGATCCTTCATACCTTCCCTCTTGCGGGAACAAGAAAAAGAGGCCAGACCCCTAAAGAGGATGAGGAGCTTGAAGCAGAGCTTTTAAAGGATGAAAAGGAACTTGCAGAGCACAACATGTTAGTAGACCTCGGAAGAAACGATCTTGGAAGGATAAGCGAGTTTGGAAGCGTCGAGGTTGAGAAATTAAGAAGCATCGAGAGATTCTCTCATGTAATGCATATAGGCTCAACTGTAAGAGGTAAGATAAGAAGCGACAAGGATGCTCTTTCAGCAATAGAAGCTGTAATGCCTGCTGGAACCTTATCGGGTGCACCCAAGATCAGAGCCTGCGAGCTCATAGGAAAGCTTGAGGGCAACAAGAGAGGTATCTACGGCGGAGCGATCGGATATATAGACTTTAACGGAAACATGGATACCTGCATAGCGATAAGACTCGTTTACAAGAAAGGCAAAACGGTATTTGTAAGAAGCGGAGCAGGAATCGTAGCCGATTCGGTTCCCGAGCTTGAATTCGAGGAATGCATGAACAAGGCAAGAGCGTCACTTAGAGCTCTTGAAAACAGTTCACAGGGGGATGAGTTATGATACTTCTTATAGATAATTACGACAGCTTTTCATACAATCTCTACCAGTACCTTGGAGAGATAACAAAGGATATAAAGGTAATAAGAAACGATGAGCTCACAGTAAATGAGATCAGGGATCTTAAACCGGAAAGGATAATCATAAGTCCCGGACCGGGAAGACCCGAGGATGCAGGCGTCATCATAGATGTTGTAAAGAGCCTTGGTAGTTCGATCCCGATCCTTGGCGTATGCCTCGGTCACCAGGCCATATGCGCAGCCTTCGGAGCAGACATCATTCATGCAAAGAAGCTCATGCACGGCAAGCAGTCAAAGGTAGCTCTTGACTGCACTTGTCCTCTCTTTAAGGGGCTCGGGTGCGAGACAACGGTCGCAAGATACCATTCACTGGCAGCAGATGAAAATACGATGCCTGATGAATTAAAGGTAACGGCAACCGCAGATGACGGACAGATAATGGCGATCATGCATAAGACCTATCCGATATACGGAGTTCAGTTTCATCCCGAATCGATAATGACACCCGAAGGCATGAAGATGTTAATTAACTTCATAAACAGCGATGATATAAAGACTGAGACCATACCTGAGAAGGATGAGCTTACAGTCGCATACTCGGGGATAAGAGGAGCATTTGCAAACATCGCAGCTGCAAGACTCTTTCCGGATGCAAAGCTTGTTTCATACAAGAACTTTAAGGAAGCATACAATGCGGTAGTAAACGGTGAATGCGATCACGCAGTCCTTCCTACGGAAAACAGCTATGCAGGAGAGGTAGGTCAGGTACTCGATCTCATGTATGAGGGAGACCTTCTTATCGACGGAGTCTACCCCTTAAGGATAAGCCAGAATCTTTTAGGAATAAAAGGAAGCAGAATAGAGGATATCAAAAAGGTTATGAGTCATCCTCATGCGCTTGAGCAGTGTGATGAATTTATCACAGCTCATCACCTTGAAAGGATTGAGGCGGTAAACACAGCGATAGCCGCCAAGCAGGTCGCAGATCTAAACGACAAGAGTGTTGCAGCGATCGCAAGCAGGGATACCGCAAAGCTCTACGGACTTGAGATACTTAAAAAGAATATAAATGAAGATACGGACAACACGACAAAGTTCGCAGTGTTATCCAAAAACAGAAACGTAAAGAAAAACGACACATCACTGATTCTGATGTTTGCCGTTAAAAACGAAGCGGGAATGCTTGCAAAGGCAATAGATGTAATAGGAAGACACGGCTTTTCAATGAACGCTCTAAGGAGCAGACATCTAAAGAGCCTTTCATGGCAGTATTACTTCTACGCAGAGATCGAGGGTGATCCCGAATCTGACGAGATAAGCAGGATGCTTAATGAGATGAGTCAGTACTGTGTCTCACTTAAACAGCTTGGAACCACAGGTGAAAATTCAAACGAACTGATATAAAAAACGGAGGGAAAAAACAATGATTAAAGAAGCTATCGTAAAGATCGTAAACAAAGAGGACTTAACCTATGATGAAGCCTACACCGTGATGAACGAGATAATGAGCGGTGAGACAAGTCCCACACAGAATGCCGCATTCCTTGCAGCACTTTCAACAAAGAGTGCAAGAGCTGAGACCACTGATGAGATCGCAGGCTGTGCAGCAGCCATGAGATCACATGCAACAAAGGTTGAGACAGGAATGGATGTTTTGGAGATCGTTGGAACCGGCGGAGACAATGCAGGAAGCTTTAACATCTCCACAACAACAAGCATCGTTGCTGCAGCAGGCGGCGTTAAGGTGGCAAAGCACGGAAACAGAGCAGCATCTTCTCTTTGCGGAACTGCTGACTGTTTAGAGGCTCTCGGTGTAAACATCGACCAGAGCCCCGAAAAGTGTATAGAGCTTTTAAACGAGGCAGGCATGTGCTTCTTCTTTGCTCAGAAATACCACACATCAATGAAGTATGTCGGAGCTATCAGAAAGGAACTCGGATTCAGGACAGTATTTAACATCCTTGGACCCCTTACAAACCCCGCTTCACCTACAATGCAGCTTCTTGGTGTATACGATGACTATCTTGTAGAGCCCCTTGCTCAGGTTTTAGTAAGCCTTGGCGTAAAGAGAGGAATGGTAGTATACGGAATGGACAAGCTTGATGAGATAAGCCTTTCATCACCTACAAAGATCTGCGAGATAAATGACGGATGGTACAGAACAAGCATCATAAAGCCCGAGGACTTCGGTTTTGAGACCTGTTCTAAGGATGATCTTAAGGGCGGAACTCCTGCTGAGAACGCTCAGATCACAAGAGATATATTAAACGGAGCAAAGGGTCATAAGAGAAACGCGGTGCTCATGAATGCAGGTGCAGCCCTCTATATCGGAGGAAAGGCTGAGAGCATGAAGGAAGGCGTTAAGCTTGCAGCCGAGATAATAGATTCAGGCAAGGCTGCAAAGACTCTTGAAAAGATCATTGAGGTTTCCAACAGATAGGAGTTTGTATGACTATTCTAGATGAGATCGCTGCATATGCAAGGATCAGAGTTAACGAAGCAAAGACAAAAGCATCAACAGAACAACTGAAAGAAAAAGCTTACGCAATGCCAAAGGGAGACTTTGAGTTTGAAAAGGCACTTAAAAAAGAAGGTCTTTCATTTATCTGCGAATGCAAGAAGGCTTCTCCTTCAAAGGGTATAATAGCTGAGAACTTCCCTTACCTTGATATAGCAAAGCAGTATGAAGAGGCCGGAGCCGACTGCATATCGGTCCTTACAGAGCCCAGGTGGTTTTTAGGTAGCCTTGATTATCTTAAGGAGATCGCAGCAAACGTAAGCATCCCCGTTTTAAGGAAGGACTTTACGATCGATGAATATATGATCTATGAAGCAAAGATAAACGGTGCCAGTGCAGTGCTTTTGATCGTTTCACTGCTTTCAGAAGATCAGATAAGAGATTATCTTAAGATCTGCGATGATCTGGGAATCAGTGCCATAGTCGAGACTCATGACGAGGATGAAGCAAAGACTGCGATAAACGCAGGAGCACGTATCATAGGAGTAAACAACAGAAACTTAAAAGACTTTTCAGTTGATAACTCCCTTGCGGCCGGCTTAAGGAAAAACGTACCGGATGATATAATCTTTGTTTCGGAGAGCGGAATAAAGGACGGAAACGATACAAGGCTTGCATATGAATCGGGTGCGGATGCTGTTCTTGTCGGAGAGACTCTGATGCGTGCTGATGACAAGAATGCGATGCTTAAGTCACTTAAGGAGATGCGCTGATGACAAAGATCAAATTCTGCGGACTCATGAGTGAGAATGATATAGCCTACGCAAACGAGATAAAACCCGACTACATCGGATTCGTATTTGCAAAAAAAAGTAAAAGATACATTGAACCTGATCATGCAAAGCATTTAAAATCTCTTTTGGATGATAAGATATTAGCCGTCGGTGTATTTGTTGATGAGGATATTGATACCGTAGCCAAGTATCTTAACGAAGGCATAATAGATATCGCCCAGCTTCACGGCAGTGAAGATGACGGATATATTGAAAGGCTAAAAAATCTAACAAATAAACCTGTCATAAAAGCATTTAAGATACGCTCAAAGGATGATGCAATAAATGCACAGCATTCAAAGGCAGACCACATACTGCTTGATGCGGGTGCGGGTGACGGGTTAACATTTGACTGGTCATATCTAAAGGATATAAAAAGAGATTACTTTTTGGCCGGCGGGCTTGATGTAACAAATGTAGCCAGAGCGATCAAACTTGATCCCTATGCCGTTGATGTGAGCTCAGGCATAGAGACAGACGGCAAAAAGGATAAGGAAAAGATGAAAGCGTTTGCAGCAAACGTAAGAAACGGGAGGAAGACAAATGTCTGATCAAAAAGGAAGATTCGGTATTCACGGAGGACAGTACATACCTGAAACACTCATGAATGCCGTAATAGAACTTGAAGAGGCCTATAACAGATATAAGGATGACCCTGAGTTTAACAAAGAACTCAGCGACCTTTTTAATGATTATGCTGGCCGCCCCTCAAGACTCTACTATGCAAAGAAGATGACCGAAGATCTTGGCGGAGCAAAGATCTATCTAAAGAGAGAGGATCTTAATCATACCGGTGCCCACAAGATAAATAACGTTTTAGGTCAGGCTCTTCTTGCAAAGAAGATGGGCAAGACAAGGCTCATAGCAGAGACAGGTGCGGGCCAGCACGGAGTTGCAACTGCAACTGCTGCGGCACTCATGGGCATGGAATGCGTTGTATTCATGGGTGAAGAGGATACAAAGAGACAGGCATTAAACGTATACAGGATGAGACTTCTCGGAGCAGAAGTAATACCTGTAACGAGCGGTACAGCAACCCTAAAGGATGCCGTATCGGAAGCCATGAGAGAATGGACAAGAAGGATAAGCGATACACATTACTGCTTGGGTTCTGTAATGGGACCCCATCCCTTCCCTACGATAGTAAGAGACTTCCAGGCAGTCATCTCCAAGGAGATCAAGAGCCAGATACTTGAAAAGGAAGGAAGACTTCCCGATGTCGTTATGGCATGCGTAGGCGGCGGATCAAATGCGATCGGAACCTTCTATAACTTCATCGAGGATAAGGATGTGAGACTGATAGGCTGTGAGGCAGCAGGAAGAGGTGTCGATACATTCGAGACAGCAGCTACCATAGCAACAGGAAAGCTCGGAATCTTCCACGGAATGAAGTCATACTTCTGTCAGGACAAGTTCGGACAGATCGCTCCCGTATACTCAATAAGCGCAGGACTCGATTATCCCGGTATCGGACCGGAACATGCCTACCTTCATGATTCAAAGAGAGCAGAATATGTTCCAGTAACAGACGAGGAAGCCGTATGCGCATTTGAATATCTTGCAAAGACGGAAGGCATAATCCCTGCGATAGAATCAGCCCATGCCATAGCTCATGCGATAAAGATCGCACCGACTATGGACAAGGATAAGATAATAGTCATAACCGTTTCGGGAAGAGGCGACAAGGACTGTGCAGCCATCGCCCGCTACAGAGGGGAGGAAGGAATCCATGAGTAATATATACAAGGCATTTGAAAACAAAAAGGCATTCATACCTTTCATAACATGCGGAGATCCCGATCTTGAGACGACCGAAAAATGCGTAAGGGAGATGGTCAAAAACGGAGCATCGCTTATAGAGCTCGGTATCCCCTTTTCTGATCCCACAGCAGAAGGCCCCGTTATCCAGCAGGCAAATGTAAGAGCACTAAGCGGCGGTGTCACAACAGACAAGATATTTGATCTTGTTAAGAAGCTTAGAACTGATATAGATATACCAATGGTATTCATGACCTATGCAAACGTAGTATTCTCTTACGGCGCTGAGAGGTTTATGGAAAACTGCAAGAACACCGGCATAGACGGTATCATCCTTCCCGATCTTCCATACGAGGAAAAGGGCGAGTTTTCGGACATTTGCCATAAATACGGAATAGATCTCATATCACTTATCGCACCTACAAGCGATGACAGGATAGCGATGATAGCTAAAGAGGCTGAAGGATTTCTTTACATCGTATCAAGTCTTGGTGTAACCGGAACAAGAAGCGAGATAACAACAGACCTTGATTCCATCGTTGAAGTGGTAAGAGCAAACACCGACATTAAGTGCGCGATAGGCTTTGGAATATCCACACCCGAACAGGCTAAAAAGATGGCAGATATATCTGACGGAGCCATCGTCGGATCAGCCATCATAAAGATCATAGAAAAGTATGGAAAAGATGCCCCTGAAAAGGTCGGAGAATACGTAAAGAGCATCACTGATGCCCTAAAATAATCCTTTACAGTAGATGCCTGATACTATACAATTAATTCGGAAATAAAATATAGGCGTCAGGTACTTGCAAAGGGGCAGGGCTACCGACGCTTATTTTAAGTTGTGCATATGAATTTAGATGGAGGGAATATGAATACAAAGAAAGATATCATGAAGATCATCGAAGAGGAAGATGTTGAGTTTATCAGACTCCAGTTTACCGATGTCTGGGGAAACCTAAAGAACATCGCCGTAACACCCGGTCAGATGAAGAAGGTTGTCGACAACATGTACTCTTTTGAGAGTTCGGCACTGTTCAATGATGTATATGAATATAATGAAGAAATATTCCTTCATCCTGATCTTGATACATTTGTTATCCTGCCCTGGAGACCCCAGCAGGCAAAGGTAGGCAAGCTTACCTGTGATATCTGCTACGCTGACGGAACACTCTGCGACAAGAGCCCCAGGACGATACTTAAAAACGTAATAGCAAAGGCCGCACAGAAGGGATATACGGTAAAGGTAAGTCCCGAGTGCGAGTTCTTCCTTTTCCATACGGATGAAAACGGAAATCCCACGACAATGACACACGAAAAGGCAGGCTACCTCGATGTAGGCCCTGTGGATTTTGGCGAGAACGCA
>JAEEUS010000073.1 GCA_016290615.1 Lachnospiraceae bacterium
GCAAATCCATTATCTATCGTATCCTTATGGCTTCCGCCCATAGTAAGAGCATGCCAGTCACCGATGTACGCACTCTCATACGCTAATCTCAGCCTGTTTGTCAGAGCGTTATTAATCTTATTAAGAAATGTACCATATCCATTTATCGGATCAACAGATACAGATGTGATCGTAAGGATGATCGTGGTAATAAAGCCCACAAGTCCAAGGATGTATATCCATATCTTTTCAAACACATATTTATTGAAATACGTATATGCAATGCATGCAAATATGATAAGCTGTGCTACTATAAGTCCGGCTCTTGAACCTGTCAGCATAAAAAGTGCTACATTGAAAAATGTCGCTACCGTATAAGCCTTCCAGTCCATCCTGTCTTTATATAGGATCGCTGCCATTGCATAGATAAACCAGATGGTACCATGCAGATTGTTGGCATGAGAAAATCCCAGATAATATCTGGTCTCCACAATACCCCTTCCAAAATCTCTTGTCTCAGATACAGTGCCGCCAAGTCCTGTCAGTGAGAATATAGATATCAGGATCGTTGAAATGACAACACCTTCAAAAATAAGAGAGAGTACAACCTTCATATCAACATTTCTGGCCGCAATTATTAGTACGGCAACATATACCATATATTTCTCTTTTGAACACACATAGCTTGCTATAGATAACGCTCCTATAACAGCTATCGCTATCCATTCAATCTTCTCATAGTAAGTCATCAAAATCTTGACACAGCATAGAATAAAAGCTATCTGCAACAGCCTTCCTCTTTGAGGAGTCTCCCATACTGAAAAGCCCTCGCACATGATAGCTATGTGTATCAGTATCGCGACGTAATAGATGATATTTGCCGCTTTGTCACATTTTTTTATTATCTGCATTTATCTTTCCTTCCTTCACTTCATAAATGATATCGCAGTTTTCTATTGTTCTTAATCTATGTGCTATTATAACTAAGGTCTTTTGTCCGTGAAGCTTATCGACAGCTTCCATTATCGCTGTCTCCGTATCGTTATCAAGAGCAGATGTAGCTTCGTCAAATATCAAGAGTTCCGGATCATGATAAAGAGCTCTTGCTATACCGAGTCTCTGCCTCTGGCCTCCTGAGATACGTACTCCTCTCTCTCCTATCTGGCTGTTAAGCCCTTCAGGCTGTTCCATTACAAACTCCTTCATCTGAGCCTGTTCAAGCACCTGCCATACCCTGTCTTCATCTATCTTATCTTCTTCAACTCCGAATGCGATATTTTCCTTTATCGAAGCATCTAGCATATATATGGTCTGAGGTATATATCCGACGTGTGACAGCCATCCTTCATAGTTTTCAAATATGTCTGTTCCGTCGCTGGTAACTGTTCCACTCTGAACTTTTAAGAGTCCTAAAAGTATATCTATTATCGTCGTCTTTCCGGATCCGGAAGGTCCCATAACACCTACGGATTTGCCTACAGGTATTATCATGTTGGCATCATCAAATATCTTCTTGTCCGTATTGGGATATGCAAATGTTATATCAGAAAGTCTTATCTCTTTTTTCAGTTCTATGACCTTGGTGTTGGGATTTGCTCTTCTTTGCTTATCAATAAGCTCCTGATCACGCATAGCCTTTGTATCTACATTTTCATATATATAATTGAGCGCAGGCTCGTAGTAGGCTATGTTTGCCATATATGTATTAACCCTGTTGACACTTGGAAGCAGTCGCATTGAAGCAAGCGCAAATGCAGATATGAGCGGCAACAGCTCGCTCATGGCAGTTCCCGCTGCTATCGAGATCCCCACATAGGCAAGTATTCCCACAATAGCTATAGTCTCTATAAGAAGTCTTGGCAGATTGGTAAGAACATTATTCGTAACCTGATAATCGGCATATTCAGTTGCTCTTTCTCTGTATCTGTCTGTGCAGTAGTCTTCCTTGTTAAGGACTTTTACATCCTTTATTCCTGTAACAGGCTGCAAGATCCACTTGTACAGTCCTGCCTGGGCTTCTCTAGCTTCATCACCTACGCGTCTCAGCTTTGGCTTGATGACCTTCATGATAATAAGAGTAACAAGTCCCAAAAGTCCTACAATTACTATCATCATCTTAAAATCTATAACGAGTAAGAATATCCCAAGACATACGCTTACGACAAGTTCTGCCGTCAGATTCATGCACTGGAGCAGGAGATTAAAGACATTATCCATATCTCCATAGATAGTCCTTACTATCACGGATGTCTCTGCATACAGATAGTACTCATACGGTCTGTGGAGAAACTGAGATAAAAGATTTGTCGTATGTCTGCTCCGGTTCTTGTTTACAAATCTAGATTGCATATATGTGAGCATCACAAGATATGCATTCTTTATAACAAACATGAGCGCAAGTGATATCAAAAGGATATAGATCATATGCTTAATACTGTCTATGTTAAACATATCCATTATCCATATGACATACTTGTTTGCCGCAAAGCTCTCTTCATCAAGTATTGCAGATATGAGAGGGAGCACAAGTGAAACTCCAGCAGTCTCCAAAAGTCCTCCGATAAGTATCATGACCATGAGTCCAGCTATACGGATCTTTTGTCCCTTATCCAGTATTGAGTTTAATTTTTTTAACATGCCAAAGCTCATGGTATTTCCTACATCTTCATATTTATCCCGTTTTTATTATCTGATTCATCTAAAAACAGGTACTCTATCTTCTCTGCTACTTCATCGGCAGTTATAAGTCTCTTGTTCGGACTGTCTTCTATAGCCATTTCTTTTATATGTTCATCTATGTTACTAAGAAATTTTGTATCGACCATGTCCGGAGAGAGTGCACTGACTGTAATCCCCTTGTCAGCATATTCTACGGCTGCGCTCTTTATAAATCCAAGTAAGGCATATTTGACCGTTGTATACATTGATGTAAACTTCGGCGGTTCATCAAATGTAACCGAAGATACTATAGCAACCACCTTCCCTGACTTTGCCTTTGCCATCTTTGGAAGATACTCGCTGCATATCTTTGCAAACGAATATACAGATATCTGCATGCTCTCTTTGACATCAGACTCATCCCAGTTCTTTATCTTTGCGAATTCATATGGTCTTGCAGCCAGATGAAGTATGTGTGTCGGTATAAGTCCTTCTTCATTTATCTCATCTATAGCCTTTTTTATCTGCTCAGGATCAGAAAGATCCACCTGTAAGGGCAAAAACCTGTCTTTTTGAGACTCGATTACCGCTCTTAGCTTTTCAGACATGTTTCTGTATAGAGTTATGATATGTATATCATTTTCGCTTTTTATCAGTCTTTGAATATATGCGATCCCGATATCGGAACCGGCACCGATGATAAGATATACCTTCATCACAGTATCCCCATCTGCATCTTTCCTCTCAGAACCTTATCACCGTTCTGATTGATTATCGTCACTTTTATATAAAAGATATTGAGTTCCGCATTTATATCGCATACCTGTCCTGATACTGTCAATTCATCTCCGACATAAACAGGCTTTTTCATCTTGACATCAACTTCTCTTATAAGGCTTCTTTTCCCTGGTAGATAAACTCCGGCAAGAGTGCTCAAAAAAGATGATGAAAGCATGCCAAAGACGACCTTGGAATCAAAGTTTTTCTCTTTAGCATAATCATCTCTCATATGAAGCGGATTGACGTCTCCCGTTATCTCCCTAAAAGAATCCATCATCTTATCCGTTATCACTACTTTAAAGTTTTCTGTCATTCCATCATAAAGTTGATCGATCGTATAGTCATTCATCCTAAAATCCCTGATATATGAATTCCGCAGCACTGTATCCCGGCCCATAGCTTCCAAACAGTATTACCGTAAAGATAAGCACATACAGCAAAATCCATCTTATGATCTTATAAGAAATGTTTTCATTCTCTTTCTGTTTTTTAAGACTTGATACAAGTATCCAGACAATGAGTGATGCTATCAGTATAGCAAGATTCTTTGTATCAAGACCTGTGTTAGGAAGGCCTGTACTTGGAACAAATATATCCGCTATAGTCTTAAATCCAGCTCTTAAACTCTCCCCACTGAAAAATACAAGCGCTAAGCTCATAAGAAGCAGCGTCCTTATACGTCTAAAAAAGACAAGAAAAACCGATCTCGTATTGATCTTTAGTCTTTTGTATATCGCTTCCGCACGGGGTCTTGTTATCTCTCCGATAACTATATAGATCCATTGAAGCAATCCGACGCCCCATATGTATTTCCATGCTCCTCCGTGCCACAGGCCAGCAAACAGCCATAGCACCAGCATTGCTACGTATGTGGTTATCTTACCGGCTTTCTTCTTGCCGTATCTTTCCTTAAGTGACTTTGAAAGATCTGTAAATGTATTGCTTCTGAGCAAAGGATATAAAACATAATCCCTAAGCCAGCTTCCCAGGGTGATATGCCATCTCTGCCAGAATTCCTGAATAGTTTCACTTGCAAACGGCTTGTCAAAGTTTTCGGGAAGATCTACTCCAATTATACTTGATAAACCAATGACGATATCCATCGATCCCGAGAAATTAGTGTACAGTCTCATTGTAAAGCATACAGCAGATAGGAGCACGAAAATTCCCTTGTAATCCTCTGAACATATAATTGCAAGTCTTTCTGATATCACAAGGACCTTGAAAAAGCCCCACATTATCCTTAGAAGTCCTTTGGTGAGTCTGTTTTCATCAAACGGTTTTTGAGCTCTTAGCTGAATGGAAGTCTCGCCGTATCTTACAATTGGACCGCTTATAAGCAGAGGAAAATATGTTCCAAACAAGAGCAGTCTGAAATAATTCTTCTCAGGCTTTTCTATCTCATAATAGACATCAAAAAGATATCCCATTATTGACATAGTATAAAACGATATCCCGAGTGGTATTAAAAATCTGACTAAGCTTGTATCCAATCCTGTTAACGCATTATATGTATATATACCAAGGTTCACATATTTTAGAACAATGAGCACACCCAGGTTTGCCAAAAGACCCAATGCCAAAAAACCTTTTTTTGCCTTAGGATCACATCCCTCTTTTTCCATGCTGTTAGTGCATATCCAGGTGATAAATACGGTTATCACAGGATAAAGGATAAGAAGAGGATTCTGCGACAGTACTATAAAAGCAATGCTTAGCAAAAGCAGATATATCCACCGTATCTTTATCGGGATACAGTAAAACAGAAATATCGATATTATACAAAAAGCTATAAACTCTAGGGATGTTATTCCCATCTGTAACTATTCTCCCATGATCACTTCTACCATCTCGCCGACATTCTTCATGCCTCTGACCTGCGCCATGGTAAATTTGATATCAAACTCTCTCTCAACAGCTGATACAAGATTTATATGTTCAAGCGAATCCCAATCTTCTATATCATCAGAGTTTGTATTCTCGTTTACCTCAATGGACTCATCATCAAATACGTCTCTGAAAATCTCGTTGAGCTTTTCATATATTTCCTCTTTAGTCACTGTTTTCTTCCTCCTCTTTTTCTATCTCATGCAGCCTTTTTTCAAAACATTCATATGACTTATCCCAGTCATTGATCGTTGCTTTTGAATATGAATCACTTAAAGAATAATTATCGATTATGTACCTTCCGACAACATCCGAGCACTTCAGCGCTCCCCAGACATTTGTATGGGCTCCGTCATCTATATCGTATCTGTAATCAAAGTCCATCTCATCATACATATAGTTAAGATTTATAAAATCAAATCCCGCTTCAGTCACTATGTCACTGCAGTAGTTCATCTGTGCGTCATATCCTTCAAGGCCAGCCCTGGGTGTTACCACAAAGAGCGCTTTAAGATTTTTATCCTTAAGATATGTGATAAGATCTCTTAATACATCCTCCTGATCTTCAGGTATCGGAAGCCTCTCCTCAGTATACATCTTTGGAGTTTCAAGCCTGAAAAGCTCTCTTCTTGTCTTGAATTCAAAGCCCTTGACTTCATTTTTCTTTCTGTAATTGAATTTAAGCCATTCATAAGGCCTTACAAGCGCTCCCCAGTTTGAATGATATTTGATAATGTCTATATAAAAAGGCATCTTATTATCAAAATGATCTGCAAGTGCATTGATTGTTTTTATCCTGTGGATCGAATAGCGCATGTTGTCGGTTACTTCCCTGATATGTCCCTCATCTGATGCCATATCCTCATCCTCAGCTATAAAAGTTCTCATCTCTATTATCACAAGCTTAGGATCCTGATATTTTAGGCCTTCCTCAATAAGATACTTTATCGCCTTTGGCCTTTGCGAATTTGATGATAGCGGATATGAAGTAAATCCGTACTTATGCCACATATACGGCGAACAAAGGCTTGTTCCAACCGTGCTGGATCCTATCATGAGCACATCTATCGTATCTTTTTTTTCCGCATAGAAACCCGCAAATCTATCCTTTGTATCTCCGTTTGTCCTCATTATGTAGGATAAGCTACGAAGAAGAAACAGAAATATCAGGACAGATACAAGTATTCTGATTATGCTCTTTAAATGTGTCTTTGCGTCTTCCAATTCTAATCTCTGTTAACAGCGATCGCAGGGTTCTTAATGATATAGTCATCTATATCAAGAGACCATACGCTGTCATCTCCGTCATCCTGTGTCTTTGTAAATCCGTGAAGGCTGTAAAAATCCTTTACCATGCCATTCTTTGCAGTCTTATAGTAATATCCTGCAATCTTTTTGATACCATGCACTTTTGCTGTTTTTACCAGCTCATCCATCATGGCATATTCCATATCACGCTTAAGCACTCTACAGCTCATGAGCCAGAGTTCTATATGAAGTATGTCTTTATCGATCCTAGCGATAACGACACTTACTACTCCGTTATCTCCGAACTTATCCTCAAGTCGTCCGTACAAAGTGATATATGAACTGTCATTAGCAAATCTCTCTATATCACTCTGAGTAAATCTCTTAGTCGTCAGATTAAACTGATTGCTCTTGTTTGTAAGTTGAGCGATGCGTGCAAAATACATCGCACAAAACGGTTTTATCTGAGCTTTCATCTCAAGAGATCTGAGATATTCATCATAGTCAGCAAATGATGCCTGCTGAGAAGCTCGCATAGCATTTGCCTTGTACATCTCATTTCGCTTCATGTCATCTTCTGAGAGCTTTGTTGTCTCAAAATATCCAGCCCTGTCTATTTCTCTTATATATTTCTCAGGTGATGATATCTCTGCAATGGAGACAGCAGGATTTTGCTGTATGATGATCTCTCTTTCTGCAGGATTGTCATCTACAAACACAAAGCTGTCTTCACCCAGATTCAGTTCTTTTGCGATCTGAGTAAGATTAGTACTTTTAGGCTCCCAGTTAGCCTTTATAGATATGAAATCATCTGGCCTTAAGACGCTGTCGGGACTGTTGAGTCCTGCAAGCGCATTCTCTTCATCATTCTTTGAATCTATGTTAAGCAATACCCCCGTGTCTTTTAATTCTTTTAAATATGTCTGGAATGCTGTATATGCTTCTGCCTCGGGGGTCTCTTTTCCGAGTTCAAGATTCTCTACTCCGTCATCACCTACAACCCCTCCCCACAAGGTATTGTCTAGATCTAGCACCAGTGCTTTTTTATTCTTTCCAAATATCGATTTGATGATATTGGCCACATTAAAAGCAAGTACCGGTATAGCCTCCATGCTAAGAGCATATTTGTACATGTGCCAGAAGGCTGCATCCTCCCACTTATCTAGACCATAGCAGGCAGACTGGTAGTTGATGTCATTTATATAAAAGTCTTCATGATCAGATGCATACTCAGCAAATGCACGGTTCAGTTCGTTTACCATGCGTACCCTGCCATGTACATCAGTAGCATCCATATTTCCAAGTAGTCTGTATCCCGGCAGTTCAAAGTTATTCTGAATGATGGGACACCTATACTTTTCCCTTATCTTATCCCACATCACATTAAAGTGAGTTATCTGTTCATTAAGCTTATCCGATACCATCTTAGGTGTATCACTTATTTGAGGTAGGCTTGTAATGTTGTGATATGTAGTATGTATATATATCACATCCGGAGAAAACTTATTAAGCTCCTGATTATCAAACATGATATCCTGCCAGTACTGGGCGTACTCGGATTCATAAAACTCTGCCTCTATTCCCTGATTTAGCAAGAACAGTTCCATCATCCTTATGATGTCATGTGTCGTGCTTCCTCCCAGGACTGCGATCTTTTTATGGATCCTGTCAGTTCCATCCGATAACAGATCTCTTTTTATGCTCTTTGATTTTTTAAGTATATATTCCGTATCAAACGGATATTCAAGTTCTCTCATATCTTTCGTTTTATCGCTTTGCCTATCTCTTTCCTTACAAGGCTCTTTGTCTTTTTATCTGCCATCCTGTACATATGCATAAATCTTTTCAGTCTGAATCCGTCTGTTCCTTTAAGAACACGCTTTCCGTAATCCCAGATCATATCAGACCACTGGCGGGAATAGTCGATCCTCCCCTTAAAATATGTATTAAGTGCCTCAACATGATGAGCTTTTGTAAAAAGATCGAGCTCCATATCGGCATTTGTGGCATTCCTTCCGTTAACGGCATCCTTGTCAAAGAAACGTCTGTATGCGCTCATTTTTTCGGGAAGAATATAGAAATCTCCTCTGTCTAGCAATAGAGAAAGCACAGTCTTATCCCTTATAAGTCTGTCAGCCGTATATATTATGGTGTAATCCTTTCCATCTTTATATATATTCCTGTAAAAGTGCGTGCCTGTCTGAAATACAAATCCGTTGTCCAAAAAATCCTGCAGAGTAAAAGCTTTGCCTAAAAAAGATTTTATGTCTTTGTTATCATCGTCATCAATGACGTTTCCGTCCTTGTCGATTATATCAAAATCATGAGCAACGCCTATGTATTCTCTGTTATTTTCCAGAAAATCGAACTGCTTTTGCAGTTTATCATCATCAGTCCAGATATCATCAAGTTCTAAAGCTGCTATGTAATCGCCCTTTGCATCCATAAAGAGCTCATATTCATTTAAAGTAGCTCCCAGATTCTTATCGCGATAATACATCCTAAAAAGATCAGGATACTTTATTTCATATTCCCTAAGGATATCTCTTGTTGAATCTGTAGAACAATCCTCTCCGACAAGGATCTCGAAATTAAAATCCGTCTTCTGATTCACAATGGAATCCAGTGCCTGACGTATGTATTTTTCATGATTATAGGTCACACATATGACTGAGACCTTTATTCTTTCATCGTTTGTCATCATTCAATATACTGATTTAGCATGGTGTAATCATAGTTTTCATAAAATTCATGCAGCCTGCTTATATATTCATTAAGATTGCTTTTAGTGATCTCATGCTCTCCTGATGCTATCTCACTTAACATCCACTCGCTTATACCCGAATCGTAATGAATTGTATCGCAGTACCTGTCAAGATCTGTAATAAGTTCAACATCATCAGCAAATCCGAATATCGATACATTTTCTTCATTGAGCAGCTCAGACAGTATATAATCCATGCTGTCGATCCTGTATTTAACCTCTCCGTCATCGTAGTATTCTGCCCATTTTGCAATACTAGCAGGCGGCAAAAGTATCTTAAAACGTATATCCTTATTAGCTCTTATCACAGGAAAGACATTGTATTCAAGACTAGCATTCGCGCTCTTTATATCCTCATCTCCAAATAAGATGGGGGGGTCTACTTTTTCAGGGTCTATCAGATCAAGAGGCGCACAGGCCATTTGTGGTCCGGTAGGCT
>JAEEUS010000074.1 GCA_016290615.1 Lachnospiraceae bacterium
ATCGTCGTTCTCAAGGAATGGGATAAGTGCTGTAGCAACAGAGAATACCATCTTGGGCGATACGTCCATGTAATCGAACATAGCCTTGGGATATTCCTGCGTCTCATCCTTGTAACGACCTGATACTGAATTTCTTACGAAATGACCGTCAGCATCGAGCTGCTCGTTAGCCTGAGCTACATGGTAGTTATCTTCCTCATCCGCTGTCATGTATACAACTTCGTCTGTTACACGGGGATTTTCCGGATCAGACTTATCTATCTTTCTGTAAGGAGCCTCAACGAATCCGTACTCATTAATCCTTGCATATGAAGCAAGCGAGTTGATAAGACCGATGTTGGGACCTTCAGGTGTCTCGATAGGACACATTCTTCCGTAATGTGAGTAATGTACGTCTCGAACCTCGAAACCTGCACGATCTCTTGAAAGACCGCCGGGACCGAGTGCTGAAAGACGACGCTTGTGAGTCAGCTCACCAAGAGGGTTGTTCTGATCCATGAACTGTGACAGCTGTGAAGATCCGAAGAACTCCTTGACTGCAGCCTGAACGGGCTTGATGTTTATGAGCTGCTGAGCTGTAACATCCTCTGAATCGTGGGTTGTCATTCTCTCTCTTACAACTCTCTCAAGTCTGCTAAGACCGATTCTGTACTGGTTCTGTAAAAGCTCACCGACAGCTCTTATACGTCTGTTGCCAAGGTGATCGATATCATCCTTGTTTCCGATGCCGTACTCAAGATGGATGTTGTAGTTAATTGAAGCTAAGATATCCTCTTTTGTGATGTGCTTCGGAATGAGCTCGTGAATGTTCTTCTGAATTGCGATCGCAAGCTCGTGAGCATCGCTTCCGAATTCCTCAATGAGCTTTTCGAGCACAGGATAATAAACCAGTTCGGTGACTCCGAGTTCCTTGGGATCACACTCTACAAAACTGGTTATATCAACCATCATGTTTGAAAGAACCTTTACGTTCTTTTCTTCTGTCTGTATATATACGTAGGGAACCGCTGAGAACTGAATCGTATCTGCAAGCTCTGCAGTCACGGTTGTTCCCTTTTCAGCGATTATCTCACCTGTGTTTACATCAACAACATCCTCTGCAAGGATATGGTTTCTGATGCGGTTTCTTAGCATCAGCTTCTTGTTGAACTTGTAACGACCTACCTTTGCAAGATCGTAACGTCTGGGGTCAAAGAACATAAGTGTGAGAAGGTTTTCTGCACTTTCAACACTTAAAGGCTCGCCGGGACGGATCTTCTTATATAATTCAAGAAGACCTTCCTGGTAGTTTGTGGCAACATCCTTGCCGAAACTTGCCTCGATCTTGGGCTCGTCACCAAAGAGCTCTCTGATCTCGTCGTTGGAACCGATTCCGAGTGCTCTGATAAGAACAGTGATCGGAACCTTACGGGTTCTGTCCACACGTACGTAGAAAACATCGTTTGAGTCTGTCTCATACTCAAGCCATGCTCCACGGTTGGGGATAACCTGGCATGAATAGAGCTTCTTGCCCAGTTTATCGTGTGCTATATCGTAATATATGCCGGGTGAACGTACCAACTGGCTTACAATAACACGTTCCGCACCATTGATGACAAAGGTACCTGTTTTCGTCATCAGCGGAAGATCTCCCATGAATATCTCATGTTCGCTGAAATCTTTATCCTTATTGAAAAGGCGCACTTTAACCTTTAAGGGAGCAGCATAAGTCGCATCTCTCTCCTTGCACTTCTCAATAGAATACTTAACATCATCCTCACACAGTTCAAAGTCAACAAATTCCAGACTAAGGTGTCCGCTGTAGTCTGCAATAGGAGAAATGTCGTCAAAGACTTCCTTTAAACCTTCATTCAGAAACCACTGATAAGAGTCTTTCTGAACTTCAATGAGGTTTGGCATCTCCAAAACTTCTTTCTGACGTGAGTAACTCATACGCATCTTTTTCGTATTTAAAGAAGGACGTATTCTGTTCTTTTCCATTGACAATTCACCCCGTTCTATAATTTTAGACACTACTTTGGCGCATATCATTCCACAATAGTGCATCATCCATAATACTACAAACCCAAAATTGATGTCAAGAACTATTTTGCCTTTTTAAGAAACATTTAACACAACTTGCAAAATAAAAACCGGAAGCCAAATATGACTTCCGGTAAGATATTATGATCGCTATTACTTAAGTGTAACCTTAGCACCTTCAGCTTCAAGCTTTGTCTTGATATCTTCAGCTTCTGCCTTAGCAGCTGCTTCCTTGATAACCTTGGGAGCTGCATCAACAAGATCCTTTGCTTCCTTAAGACCAAGACCTGTAGCTTCACGTACAACCTTGATAACCTTAACCTTGTTAGGACCTACTTCTGTAAGCTCTACATCGAACTCGTCCTTCTCTTCAGCTGCTGCTGCGCCTGCGCCAGCACCTGCTGCTGCAACTACAACGCCTGCTGCTGCAGATACGCCGAACTCTTCTTCACATGCCTTTACAAGGTCATTTAACTCTAATACTGTTAACTCTTTGATAGCATCAATGATTTCTGCTGTTGATAACTTTGCCATTGTTATGACTCCTTTCATATGTTTGTAGAATATCTACATATAGTTAATGATCGTAATTTATGCCTCTGCGTTTGCTTCGGCTGTCTCTGCTGCAGGTGCTTCCTCTGTAGCGGGAGCCTCTTCTGCAACGGGTGCTGCTTCTTCTACCTTTGCTTCTTCTGCGGGTGCTGCTTCAGCTGCAGGCTCTTCTGCCTTTGCCTCTTCAGTGGGTGCTGCTCCTGCTGCACCGCCTTTTTCAGCAAGCTGGTTCATGCAGCGAGCGAAGTTTGTGATAGGTGACTGGATAGATCCGAGCAGTTTTGAAAGAAGCTCTTCTCTGCTGGGGATGTTTGCGATAGCTTCCATACCCTTGGCATCATAGAACTGTCCCTCAACAACGCCTGCCTTGATCTCAAGATCCTTAGCAGTCTTTGCGAACTTTGCTATAACTCTTGCAGGTGCTGTTGCATCTGTCTTTGAGATAGCTGCTGCGCTGGGGCCCTCAAGGAAAGGAGCCAGTGCTTCAAAGTCTGTACCTTTGAATGCAAAGTTCATCATGGTGTTCTTGTAAACCTTGTAGATAACTCCGGCTTCACGAAGTTCTTTACGAAGCTGTGTATCCTGAGCAACTGTAAGTCCGCGGTAGTCAACAAGTACAACTGACTGCGCATCTTTGATAGCTTCGGAAATCTCTTCTACTATAGGCTGTTTGATCTCTACCTTTGCCATTTTCTTTACCTCCTGTTAGATTTTACGCTTTAGAAGGGTTATAAAAAACCCTCCTGCCAAAGCAGAAGGGTAACATACATCATATGAGTATTACTCTCCTCGGCAGGCGATTTCGTTAGAGGACTTTGTCCTACCTGCTGTCTTCGGCACGGTCTTTTGCGACCTTGCCTATATTATCATAGATAAAATGTGCCTGTCAAGAAATAATTTTAAAAACCTCCCGATCTCTCGGGAGGTTTAACGGATTCATATTAGTACTTAGCAACTGAAACCTTTACGCCAGGGCCCATTGTGCAAGCAAGAGTTACGCTCTTGATGTACTGACCTTTAAGTGCGCTTGGCTTAGCCTTGATGATAGCATCCATAAGTGCGTTGAAGTTTTCTGAAAGCTTCTCCTCAGAGAATGAAGCCTTACCTACAGGCACGTGGATGATATTAGCCTTGTCAAGTCTGTATTCGATCTTACCTGCTTTGATATCCTGAACAGCCTTTGTTACATCCATTGTAACTGTTCCGGCCTTGGGGTTGGGCATGAGTCCCTTAGGACCGAGCACCTTACCGAGACGTCCTACAACACCCATCATGTCGGGAGTTGCAACAACTACGTCGAAATCAAACCATCCGTCGTTCTGGATTCTGGGGATGAGCTCGTCGCCGCCAACATAATCAGCACCGGCTGCTTCAGCTTCACTTAACTTGTCACCCTTTGCGAAAACCAAAACTCTTACAGTCTTACCTGTTCCGTTGGGAAGTACAACGGCACCACGAACCTGCTGGTCAGCGTGACGTCCGTCACATCCTGTACGGATATGAGCTTCAACTGTCTCATCAAACTTAGCTGTTGCTGTCTTCTTAACAAGACCTATAGCTTCGTTTGCTTCGTATAAACTTGCGCGATCTACTAATTTAGCAGCGTCGCTATATTTCTTTCCGTGTTTCATAATAAGCTACCTCCTAAATCAGTATTATTCTTCTACCTTGATACCCATGCTGCGTGCTGTGCCCGCTATCATGCTCATAGCTGCTTCGATTGATGCAGCGTTAAGATCGGGCATCTTTGTCTCTGCTATCTCGCGAAGCTTGTCCTTTGAGATAGTAGCTACCTTTGTCTTGTTCGGAACGCCTGAACCAGACTTGATGTTGCATGCCTTCTTAAGAAGAACTGCTGCAGGGGGAGTCTTAGTTACGAAACTAAAACTTCTGTCTGAGTAAACTGTGATAACAACAGGGATGATAACGTCACCCTTGTCTGCTGTTACTGCATTGAACTGCTTCGTGAAGTCAACAATGTTTACACCATGCTGACCGAGAGCAGGACCAACCGGCGGTGCGGGTGTAGCTTTGCCGGCAGGAATCTGTAATTTGATATAACCTTCTACTTTCTTTGCCATCTTTGGCTCCTCCTATAATAATATATTGTGGTACGGGTTATAGGTGCCCTTCCACTGTTTCAATCAGCCTAAGCTGAAAGTTACCAAAAATAATTAAATTGGGTCCACCTTAACCTTGCTTTGCAAGCTTAAGGTATTTAATAAAACCTTCTGACCTCTTCGAATCCTATCTCGACAGGAGTCTCTCTTCCGAAGAGTTCCACATTGATCGTAGCTGTCTGCTTGTTGTAATCGATACGCTGAACAGCACCGACGGTATCCTTCCAGGCACCTGCAACAACAACGATCGTATCTCCTTCTTCGAAATCGATAGTAACATTGTCAGTCTTGATGCCGAGAGGCTTCATCTCTGCCTCGGTAAGCGGTACCGGCTTGCTTCCCGGTCCTACGAATCCTGTTACACCACGGGTATTACGCACAACATACCATGTCTCATCGTTCATGATCATGTTGACTAAAACGTATCCGGGGAACATCTTCTTCTGGACAGTCTTCTTTGAGCCGTTCTTAACCTCGACAACATCCTGCATGGGAACCTTGACTTCCAATATCGTATCGTGAAGATTACGATTCTCGATAGTCTTTTCTATATCAGCTTTAACCTTATTCTCATAGCCCGAGTATGTATGTACAACATACCACTTAGCTTCTGTCTCTGCCATACGATCTCCTCACCAAACTATCTTATTTAACCAAGAAATTGTTTACACCGTACTTAACTGCGGCATCGATTATCGCTATGATGATACCGACAACCACAGAAGTGCATAAAACTGCTACAGACTGTTTTATGAGATCCGACTTCTCAGGCCAAGAGATCTTTTTGAACTCAGACTTAACGCCTTCCCAGAAGCTTACCTTCTGTTCATTATTATCAGACATATGCCGCTCCTTTCGACTTAAACGAATTACTTAGTCTCTTTGTGAAGAGTATGAGTCTTGCAGAATCTGCAGTACTTCTTTGTCTCCATACGATCGGGATGTGTCTTCTTATCCTTAGTTGTATTGTAATTACGCTGCTTGCACTCTGTGCATGCCAATGTGATCTTGGTACGCATATATATTCACCTCCGTACGCGTCTGTTTTTGCAACACAAAAAAAAGACCTACGTCTTTTGCTCAATCAATATAACATAGTAATGCACCGTACGTCAATGATTATTTTTGAAATACGGTGCATTTCTTCTATTAATTATTTATATGTGTCAGTTACACAAGAAATCTCTTTGCAAATACAGGATCAGCCTCACCGAACTGAACAAGTCTCTGAACGTCACTCTGCATTGTATGCATGCCCTGCTGGAATCCTGACTGGATGGCATTGTTGATCATGAACGCCTTGTTCTCACGGATCATGTTTGAAACAGCTGCGTTGTTTATCATGATCTCTGTTGCGGGAACTCGTCCCATTCCGTCAGGTCTGGGAAGCAGGTGCTGTGTAACGATACCTCTTAATACGTTAGCAAGCTGTATCCTTATTCTGTTCTGTGCATCTACAGGACATCCGTCGATGATACGCTCAACTGTCTGAGCCGCACTTGATGTATGAAGTGTTGCAAGAACCAGGTGGCCTGTCTCGGCAGCGGTTATCGCAGCGTTAATCGTTTCAAAGTCTCTCATCTCACCAACAAGGATGATATCGGGATCTTCACGAAGAGCACTTCTTAATGCAACAGCAAAGTCGTCAACGTCCTTTCCGACCTCTCTCTGGTGGATCATGGCCTTTTTATGTTCATATATATATTCGATAGGATCTTCAACCGTTATTACGTGCTTAGCGGCAGTAGCATTGATATGTTCTACCATTGAAGCAAGTGTTGTTGACTTACCGCTTCCCGTAGGTCCCGTAACAAGTACAAGTCCGTTGTACTCATCAGCCAGCTCAAGGATAGTATCCGGAAGACCCAGCTCTTCTATGGAAGGTATCTTGCTGTTAAGAAGTCTTATACTTGCAGCGAGATGATTACGCTGATGATATACATTGATCCTGATACGGGTGCCGTCCTCCATCATGGATCCGACATCAAGATCTCTTCCTTTTAATACCATCTCTTTCTGTTCTTCATCAAGAAGAGAAAGAATGAGTGCTTCAGACTCTGTAAGAGTAGGAATATAATCCTCGGTTCCCTCCAAGATCTTAAGTATGCCGTATCTTCTTACAGCAAGAGCTGTACCTGCAGTTATGTGCAGATCCGAGCAGTCCTGTTTACGTGCCATCTGTAACAAATAGTTGATATCCATTTCCCCAATTCCTTTCTTTGCGACAACTGTATTCTAATTTTACTCCATTTGCTGAAAATATAAAAGAAAAATATAAATTTTTGCAAATTTTTCTTGCCATTTGACTTTTATTGTGATACGATGAGTATGTAATAATGTCTATTAGTATAGGCATAGTATATTTAGTCAGAGCCTTACAAAGGATTGTAAACTCTTATCACGGAAGAAAGGAGGGGGCTTGATATGGCTAACAACTTAGTTCTAAGCAATGTCTATAATCAGTATCTGACCACGTATGCTCCGCAAAAGAGCAACAGTCGTTATGATGCCCATAAAAGATCCGAGTTGAAGAATATCTACAACTCTATGGTCAGGGTTAATCGTGATGCTCCCCTCTACAAAATCGATACTTCCGAAGAATCAAGAGAATGCGTTATCGGTCTTAAAGAAGAATCCAGAGTCCTCCATAACAATATCGTTTCTGTTATGGGTGATACTGAAAATCTTGAGCTTGATGCACGAATAGCTTATTCTACCAATGAGAGTATACTTTCTGCGCAGTACTCCGGCGGCCGGGATGAAGGCATAAGTGTCAATGATACTTATGATATCGAAGTCAAATCTTTGGCTACGCCTCAGGTCAACCTGGGCATGTATCTGCCAAAGGATACAAGAGATATAACCCCCGGCAAGTATGCATTTGACGTGTCAGTCAGCGGTCAGGGATACGAATTCCAGTACAACATCAATGAGGACGAAACGAATTTTGATATTCAGAATAAGCTTTCAAGACTCATAAACAACTCAGGAATACGACTCTTATCTTCTGTTGAGGAAGACGGACGCGGCAATGCCGCACTCAGGATAGAATCTCTTCAGATGGGCGACCATCCGGATGAGACAGCCGGAGCATTTACTATTTCGGATACCGGTGACAGAAAAGTATCCGGCTCTGTACCATATCTTGGTATAGATTATGTTGCAAGAAAGGCAACGGATGCAGAGCTTATAATAAACGGCGAGGAAGTTACTTCTCCATCTAATCTGTTTTTGCTTGATAAGCGTTTTGAGATCAAACTTAACGGCATTTCTCCCGAACCCGGTATAACGGCGACGGTAGGAGTCAAACCCGACATCGAGGCTGCTGTCGAGAATATTTCAAATCTGATCGACAGCTACAACGGTTTCATCAACTCAATGAGTTCCTACTCAAAGGATGCGATGCGTACCAACTCTCTCTTTAACGAGATGAACAGTATCGCAAAAACATACGGGCAGGAGCTTGAGCAGATGGGAATCACCATAGGTGAAGGCAAGACTCTCGGCTTGGACAAGGATGTTCTTACTGACTACATAACTAATGCAAATGGCGTTGATTCGGTGGAAGCTATCAAGAAGTTCACTTCATCGATTTTGAGGAAAAGTAATCAGATCTCGGTTAACCCGGTTGAATATCTGAACAAGACGGTGGTAGCTTACAAGAATCCCGGAAAGAACTTTACTAATCCATATACTGCCAGTGCTTATTCAGGCTATATGTTCAATTCCTATTGCTAAGACTTGCTAAAGATAACAGGGAGTGCAAATGCACTCCCTGTTACTTTTTGTATTCCTTAAAAGGAATATCCGTGTCATATTCAGTATTCAGAACAGTTATCAGCGTATTTATACCGGTAAGGCCTTCTATATCTAGATCCTCGCCTTTCATATATACACAGTTTAGGATATTCTCCTTGTAATGATCTGGATCCGTCAGTGACTTATCTTCATCGTTTACAAGTGTTCTGGATCCATGATCAGACATGATTATTATGATCGATTCAGGATCATCGGCTATTATACCCGAAGCGATATCCTTTATCTGTATGTTTGCCCATTTAAGATATTCTATATAGCAGTATGCAAAATCCTCCTCGACTTCTTTCGCAGATATCGGTGTTCCGTCGCTCTTAAAGCACAGAGGTATATGAGGGCAGCTGAAATACCCTAAGTTAAAGTTTGGTCCTTTATCATTAAGTTTTGAAAAGCCTTTGTAGAAATTCATGGCTTCTATAAGATATGTTCCGGTATTGTCGTTTGATGAAAACTCGGACCCGTTCATATTAGGTGCGATCAGTCCGTCATAAACATGTATGAGCAGGCTGTTCTTTAAGATAAAGTATCCGACAGTGTCTTCATAAAGTTCCCTGTTATCATAGCTAACAGCAGATTGTGTATCATCCAGAAATGCAGGATAGGATGTCGTGTTGATCGTATATCCGTGTTCCTTGAAGAATCTGTATATGTACGGATTACGAAGATATGTAAGATATGTAGCCTCTTCCTCCTTATGATCCACAACATAGTCAAGATTAAAAAGATTAGGGACATTGGTTATCGTGGATATGCTCTCTACGTTGAAGCTGTCTTTTGATACATTGAACCCCATATCTTCCATCTGTGCAAGGAATTCAGAATTGTCAAAATCATAGTATCGCATCAGATTCTCATATCCGCCGTATTCATCAAATATCATCAGATATACATTCGGATGATCGCTTTCTGTCTCTTCTAAATTTTGTACAGGATCAGTTACTGCAGGTGTATCAGTCACAATTTCACCGGATTGTGCCGAAGGAAGCTGTGAAACGAGCTTTTCCTTCATGTGAGGTGCAGCCGGTATAAAATCCATGACAAGCAGCACGATGATAGTAAATGCCCAGATCCCGTTCAGCTTATGGATGGTATCTGGAAGAAGGATCTTTGAAAGATATATGATGAGAATGATCCCT
>JAEEUS010000018.1 GCA_016290615.1 Lachnospiraceae bacterium
AAGATCGGGGAATACCTTATGCTTCATTGATATCTTGGTCTTAAGATCATGTCTTGTAAGTACTGAGACTCCGGTTACCTCAGAGCCTGTCCCGCATGTTGTGGGTACTGCGATATAAGGCAGTGCTTGCGCGTTAACTTCCTCATAAAGAAATTCCCAACCCCTATCGGGATTCTTCATCATGAGAACAACTGCCTTTGCTGCATCAAGAGCGGATCCTCCGCCTATTCCGATAACAAAGTCCGCACCTGCCTGTACTCCTCGGCTTGTAGCATCCATGACAGTCTCTACACTCGGGTTTTCTTCAACGCCCTCATATATTGTATAGGAGATGTCAAAGCTGTCAAGAGCTCTTATAACATCATCAAGTGAATGGTTCTTTTTTGAAGAGCCGCCTCCTATCACAATCAGGGCATGAGTCCCGTATCCTGCTATCTCACCGGCATGATTTGTCACGCATTCTTTTTCACAATACAGCCTTGTAGGCATATAAAACTTCATATCAGTATGAAACCTCTGCTTTCAGTCCGTTTACGTCAAGAAACGCATTTACAAAATTTAGTATCCTGTATTTAGTAAAATACAGACTCATCCTGCTGCCGTCAGCGTAGCTTATATCGTTTATCTCCTTGTTTGAATTCCACATGAACTTTCCGTTTTTGTCAAGCCGATAGTCAAGCTTTACTTCCTTATCCTTATAAAAGAGCTTCATATCCCTTAAGCCCTTTTCTTTTGCAAACTCAAATCTGTAATCGCTCTTTTTCTGCGCGAAAGTTATATAGGATACATATAACATGAATGCTATCATTCCTGCAGCATATCCGTAGCCTTTATTGATGATGCTCAGTATCGCGGTCACAAGGATAGCCGCAAGAACAACGATTATACCTATAAGACGTTTTTTAGGATATGTATATATCATGTTTTCAGCTGTAAATGTTTCGTTTGAAATGTTCTTTGGTGATGCCATATTTATCTACCCTGTTCTTTCAGTTTCTTAAGGCTTTCAGTATAGGGCTCGTAAGCTATGCCGTATTCTGTCACAATGCCTGAGATAAGTGAATGATCGGTAACATCAAATGCGGGATTATACACCTTTACTCCATCCGGAGCCATCCTTTCTTTGTACCACATCTCTGTAACTTCAGTACCTGGTCTTTGCTCGATATTTATCTGATCTCCCGTCGGGGTATCAAGATCAATGGTAGAAGTCGGAGCACAGATATATACGGGGACATTGTAGTATTTTGCGACAGCTGCCACCACGCTCGTTCCTATCTTGTTTGCGGTATCGCCGTTTGCAGCGACTCTGTCACATCCGACAAAGACTGCATTTATCTTTCCCTGCTTCATGACTGTTGCAGACATGTTGTCACAGATGAGTGTTACATCTATCCCCGCACTGTGAAGTTCAAAAGCTGTAAGTCTTGCTCCCTGCAGAAGCGGCCTTGTCTCATCGGCATATACCTTAAAGTCATATCCTCTTTCATATCCCAGGTATATGGGAGCTGTGGCAGTGCCGTATTTGCATGTGGCAAGCTGACCTGCATTGCAGTGAGTAAGAATTCCGTCACCGGGTTTTACAAGACTAAGTCCGTACTCGCCTATTGCCCTGCAGACTTCTATATCCTCTTTCTTTATAGTGAGTGCTTCGTCTCTTAAAGCATCCAATATCACTGAAACAGGCTCGTTTTTCATTGACTGTGCAAGTCTGTACATCCTTGCAAGAGCCCAGCTTAGATTAACTGCCGTAGGCCTTGCGGAATTGAGATAATCCCTGTATTCTTCAAGCTTTTTAAAGAAAGTGACATTGTCGTCATTTTTGTGATTAAGTGCCAGGACATACAGTCCCATGGCAGCCGCAACGCCTATGGCGGGGGCTCCCCTTACCTTTAAAAGATATATGGCATCCCATATGTCCTTTGCTGTCTTTAATCTTATTATCTTAATATTTCCGGGCAGCTTAGTCTGATCTATAACAACCAACTCTCCGCTTTCAACATCAAGATCGACTGTTTCGTAATCCAAAATGTTCTTAGACATGTCATCACCCTTACAGATCAAATACATCCGAAAAATATCCCGAATGGCTTATGGGTTCTCCCGCTGCCATCAGATGGGAAACATCTCCAAAGTACTGAACTCTGAAAGCTCCCTTGCCGTCAATTCTCTCTTCACTGTTAAATACGGTCACAGCGGTAGGTGCCATGAAAAATCCCTGCCACAGAGTAGGAGCAGACATCCCGGCAAGATAAGATGTTATAACGGAGGTGATACCGAAGTGACAAAAAAACACCAGTGTCTTGTCACAGCTCTTATCGATATCAAACAGACCGTTTCCCCTGTGATGATATCCGTATTCAGCTAACAGCTTGTCTAAACCTTCCTTGGTCTCCTCAAAATGCTTCTTAACGTCACCTGTCTGCATGAAATCGGTATCAAACCACTTATCCTTGTCATGCAGATCCTCCTGATAGCAGAAATACTCGGGCATGAAGTCCCATGCAATCCTGTCTCTTCCATCAATGGGATCCTTTATCCTGTAATGGAATTCCTTTAGCCAGTCATAGGTTATCGGTGTGATATCGGGCCAGTTTTTAAGGCTTGGTCTCATTGTATCCTGGGCTCTTCCCATAGGCGAGCAAAAGACCGCATCAGGCTTCCATTTTTTTGTTCTTTGTGCAAGGATATCGGCTTCCCTGAATCCTTTTATCGTTAAGGAATCCTTCTCGTAATCGGGTTCCCCGTGTCTTACAAATATAAGTCTCATAGCTTATCCGTCCGTATATTTTTATTTTCATATGTCTTTGAGCACATGTAGATATATTATAACATATCAGGTAAAATACATGCTATAATTTCATCAAAGGCTCATGAAGGGAGGCTGCCATGGAAAATGTAATGGATCTTATAAACCTGTGCAGAGATCACAAGGTATATCTGCAGACACACAACATTCCGGATCCGGATGCGATAGGTGCCGCATACGGCCTTAAAATGCTGCTTGATCACTTTGATATAGATTCGACCATTTGCTATGACGGAAGCATAGACAAGCTAAGCTCTTCAAAGATGCTCGATATTTTGGATATTGAGATGCTTGCCGATGAGGATATAGCAAATGACATGAAAAAGGATGATTACATCGTATGTGTCGATTCGCAGAAAAACGCGGGGAATATAACAGATCTTATCGGAAATGAGATAGCAGCCATTGACCATCATCCGACAACAGCAGCCAATGCAGGAGTACAGTACAAATACAAGGACATAAGGTTATACGGCGCCTGCTGCAGCATCATAGCAAAGTATTACATGGATCTTGGCATAACACCCACGCCCGATGTCGCAACTGCTCTTCTTTACGGCTTAAGGATGGATACACTGCAGTTTTCCCGCGGTGTCTGTGACGAGGATATAAGCGCATTTGCTTTTTTGCATCCCCTTACAGATTCATCAAAGCTTAAAAAGCTTGAGATGAACAACCTTGATTTCAGCGATCTTAAGGCGTATGGAGCTGCTATAGAGAATATAAGGGTATTTGACTATCTGGGGATTGCCAATATCCCGTTTGACTGTCCCGATGCGATGATAGCCATTGTGGCTGATTTCATACTTTCACTGATCGAGATAGATATCGCAGTCATTTACTGCACAAGAAAAGACGGTATCAAGTTTTCTATTCGTTCCGAGAGCGATACTGTGGATGCAGGCAAGCTGATAGAAGAAGCGCTTAAAGACATCGGTTCTGGAGGCGGTCACCCGACCATGGCAGGCGGAAGGATATTCGGTGAGAATGTACCCAAACTCGGTGAATATCCCGATTCCGAGATAACGGAAAGATTTTTAAGAGTCCTTAACATACCCTTCTAGCAGGGTATTGAAATAGTAACTGTCGTCTCTGTATCTGTCTTTGTCATATCGACAGTTCCGTTTAACAGAAGTTTAAGCCGTGTACGAGTATTTTCGAGTCCGACTCCGAGTCGGGCTCTTTCTTTTTCTGAATAATCTATCTTTTCAACATTGCTGTTTATCACGCTTATAATGATGTGATCATTTTCTTTTTTAGTTATGACCTTTATATATCCGCCGTTTTTGCCTATGCCGTGCTTTACCGCATTTTCCACGATGGGTTCGAGAGAGAGTGCGGGGATTGAAAAATCAGTCTCGCCAAGATCATAAGTGATATCAATGGCATCATCGTAGGATGGCTGTACAAGGCCTATGAATGCCTTTACGTTTACAAGCTCGTCATCAAACGATATAAGATCATTGCTGTTCATTGCATAGACATGTCCCCTTAGATAGCTTACAAAACTGTCTATTCCGGCTACTGCCTTTGAGGGATCTCTTTTTACGAGAGCTCTTATGACGTTTAATGAATTGAAGATAAAGTGAGGACGTATCTGCTCCTGCAGCATCGTGATCCTGTCCTGGGTTATCTTAAGCTCTTTTTCCGCTATGCTCTCACGCAGAGACTGCTGATATACGGCTATGAGATATATGTAGTAGACAAGTACAGATAATGCAGATACCTCGTCAACATATCCGGAGATCGTGGCTGTCGCTTCCATGATCATGGTAAGTACGGATGCACAGGATATGAAGACCAAAAGAAGGCCTCTTGTACGGCTGTAATCCTTAAAGCTCCTTATCGTTACATAGAAGAATACCGCCAGATAGAATGTCATTACATAGAAGATCGTATATCCGAGAGGACCTCGTATATACTGATTGCTGGTCCCTATTTTAAAGCCCAGTCCTCCTGTAAACGGAGAAGTAGCATATATCAGTGCATTTATAAGTGCGGGGATCGCAAGACGCAGCTTGTGACGCATTCCCGGAGTAATGATCTGCAGCTCAAGCAGGATGATCAGAGGCTGTACTATATAGTCGATTATAGAGACAACGGTCCTGAATCTTATATGCCATGCCCTGTCAACCCCTGCATAGGTATGAGTCAGGTCATAAGACCATTCGTTCAAAAAATATGTTGTTGCGCTTATGAGCACGATGACAGCTATAACGGGTACAAGGCCCGAAGAAGGTATCTTGTAATCTCTGAACGCAAAGAACACGATCACTAGCGTGACCGCGATAAGAACTGTCATGTAGTTTCTAGTCAAAAATTCCATAAACATAAGTAGATTATAGCACGGATGATGTTAATTTTACATTTTTATTACAGATACGGGAAACATCGGTCCTCATCTGCCTGGCTGTTTCTTTGTTTTATATATAAAAAAGGCCGTTCCCGCAAAGAAACGACCTTTAATATCAGTTAAATCTTTATTAGTTGGAAGCCTTAGCTGCCTTTGCTGCCTTGATAGCTGCTGTGAGCTGAGGAACGATCTTGTTAAGATCACCAACTACGCCGTAGTCAGCAACATCAAAGATCGGAGCATCCTCGTCCTTGTTGATAGCAACGATGATGTCTGACTCTTCCATACCTGCAACGTGCTGGATAGCACCTGAGATACCGATCGCAAAGTAAACGTTAGGTCTAACTGTCTTACCTGTCTGACCAACCTGGAGGTCCTTGGGCTTCCAGCCTGAATCAACAACTGCACGTGAGCAGCTTACCTGACCGCCGATAGCATCTGCGAGCTCTTCAAGGATCTTGAAGTTCTCAGGAGAGCCAACGCCACGTCCGCCTGAAACAAGGATCTTTGCATCCATGATATCCTTAACGTCCGAAACAGCCTTAACAACTTCCTTGACTGTAACGTATCTGTTGTTGGGTGTAAATCCGGGATTGTAGTTGATAACTTCTGCCTTTGCACCTGCAACGGGCTCGATCTTCTGCATAACACCGGGTCTAACTGTAGCCATCTGAGGACGGTTGTCGGGACAAGCGATAGTAGCGATTGTGTTACCACCGAATGCGGGACGTGTCATCAGAAGCTGGTTGTGAAGCTGTTCCTTGCCGGGAACTGCAACGAGCGGGAAGTCACCGATCTCAAGTACTGTACAGTCAGCTGTAAGACCTGTCTCAACTCTAGCTGAAACTGTAGGACCAAGATCACGACCGATAGCTGTAGCACCGACCAAAACGATCTCAGGCTTGTACTCGTTGATTACAGAGCTGAGTGCATGTGCATAAGGCTCTGTTCTGTATACTTCCAATTCCTTATCATCTACTACGATAACCTTGTCTGCGCCGTACTCAGCAAGCTTGTCAACAAGATTACCAACGTTATAACCGATCAAAACTGCTGTTACATCTGTATTAAGAGGAGCAGCCAATTCCTTAGCCTTGCCGAGCAGTTCGAAAGCGATGCCGCTTACTTCATTGTCGACCTGCTGAGCGAAGACATATACGCCTTTATACTGTGCGATTTCTTCTGGACTCATTTTCATATCTATTCACCATTCTCCTTTAATTAAATTACATGCTTCTCATCAAGCTTACCAACGATATATGCAACTGCATCTTCGGGAGATTCGGGAACAACCTTCTCGCCTGCGCCCTTACGAACCTTGTCAGATGCCTTGGCAATCTTTGTGGGAGAACCGTTCAGACCAAGGTTTCCGTCTTCAACGTCCTTTAAGTCTGCGCGTCCCCAGGTAGTGATCTCTGCTTCACAAGCATCGAAGATACCGCCGGGAGTCATGTAACGGGGATCGTTCAACTCAGAAAGTGCTGTGATAAGACAGGGCATCTTAGCTTCTACCATATGATATCTGTCATCATACTGACGCTTAACAACAACCTTGTCTCCGTCTACCTTTATCTCCTGTGCATAAGAGATAACCGGTATTGAAAGGTGCTCAGCGATCTGAGGACCAACCTGAGCTGTATCACCATCGATAGCCTGACGGCCTGTGATGATCAGATCATACTCAAGATTTCTTATAGCTCCTGCTATTGTTGTAGATGTAGCCCATGTATCAGCTCCACCAAGTACTCTGTCTGTTACGAGTACGCCCTTGTCTGCGCCCATAGCCATAGCTTCACGAAGAACGTCTGTAGCCTTGGGAAGACCCATTGTAAGTACGGTAACTTCTGCTCCGTACTGATCCTTTAATCTGAGTGCAGCTTCAAGACCTGCCTTGTCATCAGGGTTCATGATAGCTAACATTGCGCCTCTGTCAAGTGTTCCGTCGGGATTGAACTTAACACCGCCCTTTGTATCAGGAACCTGCTTTATACAAACGATGATTTTCACTTTAATTTCCTCCTACTTCAATAAGTTAGCAGAGATAACCATACGCTGAACTTCACTTGTTCCTTCGTAGATCTCTGTGATCTTAGCGTCACGCATCATACGCTCTACATCGTACTCCTTGATGTAGCCGTAACCACCATGAAGCTGTACTGCCTTTGTTGTAACTTCCATAGCTACCTCAGCCGCATAGAGCTTAGCCTGAGCAGCTTCGAATGAGTAAGAGATCTTAGGATTGGTCTTGAACTCATCCTTCTTGCGTGCAGCCTTATATACGAGGAGCTTAGCAGCCTCAACCTTTGTAGCCATGTCAGCAAGCTGGAACTGTGTGTTCTGGAACTGGCCGATAGCCTTGCCGAACTGCTTTCTCTCTTTTACATAGTTGATTGTTGTCTCAAGAGCACCCTCTGCAAGACCAAGAGCCTGTGCAGCGATACCGATACGACCACCGTCAAGAGTATGCATAGCGATGTTGAAGCCCTTGCCCTGAGCACCGAGAAGGTTCTCCTTGGGGATACGGCAATCCTGGAAGATGAGCTCGTATGTAGATGAACCGCAGATACCCATCTTGTTTTCCTTTGTACCGAATGTGAATCCGGGTGTACCCTTTTCAACGATGAATGCTGAAATCTCTTTCATCATTCTGCCGCGCTTTTCAATCTTGCCTGTTACAGCGAAGATTACATATACGTCTGCTTCCTTACCGTTTGTGATGAAGCACTTAGAACCGTTAAGTACCCACTCGTCACCGTCAAGAACAGCCTTTGTCTGCTGACCCTGAGCGTCTGTACCTGCACCGGGCTCTGTAAGACCGAAAGCACCGAGCTTCTCGCCCTTTGCAAGCGGTACTACATACTTCTGCTTCTGCTCTTCTGTACCAAATGTAAGAATAGGATCAACGCAAAGTGATGTGTGAGCTGATACGATAACACCTGTTGTGCCGCATACCTTTGAAAGCTCTTCAACACACATAGCGTATGTAAGGATGTCACATCCCTGTCCGCCGTACTCCTTCGGTACCGGAATACCAAGGAAGCCATACTTTGCCATCTTTTCTACTGTTTCTCTAGGAAATCTGTGCTGCTCGTCAACTTCCTGAGCAAGAGGCTTAACTTCGTTCTCGGCAAAATCCTTGAACAGCTGTCTAGCCATCTCATGTTGTTTACTTAATGTAAAATCCATGATTTAAAATCCTCCGTTATTTATTTAAACTTTTATTATTTATCCTGATTAAGCCTTGTCTGTAGCTGTCTTTGTTCTGTCTGCATTGTAGATGTAGAAGCCCTTGCCGCTCTTTACGCCAAGGTTTCCGCCACGTACCATCTTTCTGATAAGAGGACATGCACGATACTTTGAATCACCTGTCTCATTGTAGAGAACATCCATGATAGCAAGGCAGATATCAAGACCTACGAAATCACCGAGCTCAAGGGGACCCATGGGATGGTTTGCGCCGAGCTTCATAGCTGCGTCGATACCTTCGATATCAGAAACACCTTCCATCTTGATGAATGCTGCTTCATTGATCATGGGAATGAGGATACGGTTAACAACGAAACCAGCTGCCTCATTAACCTGAACGGGTGTCTTGCCGATCTCTTCAGAGATCTTCTTTATTGCATCAACAGTTGCCTCAGGTGTGTTAACGCCTGCGATAACCTCGATGAGCTTCATGCGGTCAGCGGGATTGAAGAAATGCATGCCGACCATAGGTCTGTTAAGACCGTTTCCTATCTCTGTGATAGAGAGTGATGATGTATTTGAAGCGAAGATACACTCGCTCTTGCAGATCTCGTCGAGCTCCTTGAATGTTGTCTTCTTAACTTCCATATTTTCAAATGCTGCTTCTACGATAAGGTCGCAGTCTGCGCAGAGGTTTTCCTTAAGACCGGGTGTGATCTTAGCAAGTATGCCGTCTGCAACGTCCTGTGTCATCTTTCCTTTCTCAACAAGCTTTGCATATCCCTTGGCGATCTTGTCCTTACCGCCTTCAGCCCATTCCTGCTTGATATCGCAGAGAGCTACTTCATAACCTTCTGTCTGTGCAAAAGCCTTGGCAATGCCCTGGCCCATGGTACCTGCACCAATAACGCCTACTTTCATAGTTAAGCCTCCTTAAAAATTTATCTTGATTATTTTATTACCTTTTTATCTGTTCTTGAAAGGAACAACCTTAAGCTTCTTTTCCTTGTCTTTCTCAAGGAAGTTGCCCATGCCTGCTTTCTGATCTTCTGTCTCGAAGCAGTCACCGAAGAGCTTTTCTTCTATAACAATAGCCTTGTCCATATCAACCTGAAGACCTTCGTTTATAGCCTTCTTGCAGTTACGTACTGCAATGGGAGCCTGCATTGCGATGCCTGCTGCCATCTTGTTTGCTGCTGCCATAAGAGCGTCCTTGGCAGAAACAACAACTTCGCCTGCCTCGTTTGTCTCAGCTGAAACAACCTGGTTTACAAGACCTATTCTGTAAGCTTCTGCAGCCTTGATGTTGCGGGCTGTATAGATCATCTGCTTAGCCATGCCTGCGCCAACAAGACGTGCAAGTCTCTGTGTTCCGCCAAATCCGGGTGTGATTCCAAGACCAACTTCGGGCTGACCGAATACTGCGTTGTCAGAACAGATTCTGATATCACAGCTCATTGAGATCTCGCATCCGCCGCCGAGTGCGAAACCGTTAACTGCAGCGATAACGGGGATGGGGAATGTCTCAAGCTTTCTGAATACGTCATTACCCTTCTTACCGAAAGCTTCGCCTTCAGCCTTTGTAAGTGTGCTCATCTCACCTATGTCTGCACCTGCAACAAAGCTCTTTTCGCCTGCGCCTGTGAGGATAAGGCATCTTACATTCTCAAGATCCACAGCATCGAGTGTAGCATCAAGCTCTTCAAGAACCTGTGAGTTAAGTGCGTTCAATGCCTTTTCTCTGTTAATGGTGATAGTGCCGACAGCACCGTTTACCTCATATAAAATGTAATCCATAATCTCTCCTTTATTTCGTGCAACAAGCAGCTGCCCTTTTTACAGGGAGCTGCTTGCAGATTTCATTATTATATTAGTCCATCTCAACGATAGTAGCACAACCCATGCCGCCACCGATACACAGTGTAGCAAGACCCTTCTTAGCACCCTTCTTCTTCATCTCGTGAAGGAGTGTTACGAGGATACGCGCACCTGATGCACCAACGGGATGTCCGAGTGCGATCGCACCGCCGTTAGGATTGAGCTGCTTGTCAACATCGATTCCGAGATCCTTGCCGACTGCTACAGACTGAGCAGCGAATGCTTCGTTTGCCTCGATGATATCGAAGTCCTCGATCTTGTAGCCGGCCTTTGCCATAGCCTTTCTTGTAGCTGCAACAGGTCCGATACCCATGATAGTGGGATCAACGCCTGCAAGTGCACCTGCAACGAATGTAGCCATAGGCTTAACACCAAGCTCAGCTGCCTTTTCTTCGCTCATGAGAACGATCGCTGCAGCACCGTCATTGATTCCTGATGCATTACCAGCTGTAACAACACCGTCGGGATTAAGAGGTTTAAGCTTAGCAAGACCTTCTATTGTAGAACCCTGTCTGGGACCTTCGTCTGTATCAAATACAACTACTTCTTTTTTCTTCTTTATTTCTACGGGAACGATCTCTTCCTTGAACTCGCCGTTCTCGATAGCAGCGCAGGCCTTTAACTGGCTCTTTAATGCGAACTCATCAAGCTCTTCTCTTGTAAGGTTCCACTGCTTTGCAACATTGTCTGCTGTTGTGATCATATGGTAGTCATTGAATGCATCCCATAAAGCATCCTTAACCATTGTATCAACAAGTCCGCCCTGGCTCTGGCTGGGCCACATCATTCTGTAGCCGTAACGTCCGTTGGGGATTGCGAAAGGTGCCATAGACATGTTTTCCATACCGCCTGCTACAACTATGTCAGCATCTCCTGCCATGATCATCTGAGCTGCCTGGTTTACACAGTTAAGACCTGAACCGCATACTACGTTGATCGTAACAGCGGGTACTTCTATAGGAAGACCTGCCTTTATAGATGCCTGACGAGCCACGTTCTGTCCGAGGCCTGCCTGGATAACACATCCCATGTATACCTGATCAACATCCTCAGGCTTAATACCTGCTCTGTTAACAGCCTCCTTGATAACGATAGCACCGAGCTGAGCTGCAGGTGTTGTGCTGAGTGAGCCGCCCATTGTTCCGATGGCTGTACGGCATGCACTGGCTATAACTACTTTCTTTGCCATATTTATGACTCCTTTCATATTTAAGTTACAACCTGTCTGAAACAGATTGTTATTTTTTTATCACATAGTGCTTAAATATTGTATCACAGATATGCAAACGAGCGCAACGAAAAAGTTCCGCCGCATAATAGTTTTTTAACTACCCGCGGCGGAACCAGAATCTTTTCTATATTATATTGTAGTCTTTAATACTCCGGCTCGATAAGTCCGTATGTATTGCCTTTTCTCTTGTATACCACGTTTACCTGTCCTGTCTCCGCATTTACAAATACGAAGAAGTTGTGTCCCGTAAGCTCCATCTGGATGCAGGCATCCTCGGCATACATAGGCTTGATGTCAAATTTCTTGCTTCTTACTATCTGGATCTCTTCTTCATCAACGAAGTCCTTTTCGATGAACTCCTGTCTGAAGTAATCCTTATTCTGTTGTTTCTCTATGAGTTTGTTCTTATATTTCTTTAACTGTCTCTCTATTATCTCTTCTACCAGATCGATCGATACATACATATCGTTACTAACCTGCTCTGATCTGATCACCGTTCCCTTAACCGGGATGGTTACTTCTATCTTCTGTCTCTCCTTTTCTACGCTAAGCGTTACGTGTACTTCTGTGTCAGGCGTGAAGTACTTCTCCAATTTGCCGATCTTGTCTTCGATTGCACTCTTAAGCCCTTCTGTGATATCGATGTTTTTGCCGCTGATGATAAATTTCATATACATCAATCCCTTCTTGTTCAAGATTTGTCAAAACAAATTGAACCTTGTCTGACATGGCTATATTTTACCACGTTTTCACATCATTTGTCTATATGGGGGTTAATATTCTGACAATTATTAATGTTTTCTTAAGTTTTCGCTATTTATTAATTTCCAGTCTTTTATTCAAAATGATGTATTTTTGACATTCTCAACAAAACAGTCGTTTGGTTTATGCCTGTTTATAACATAACTAAATCAGTCAATTTTTTGTGTATAATGTGGATATCTTCGTGAATAACTGCATTTTTCGCTGTTTTATTGTGGATAACTCGGTTTGCCTACGTGCTTTTTTCGTGCTCCGATTTGTGCGTTTTTGTTAAAAATGCATATACGGACTCCTGTCAAGTAACTATTTTCATTTTTTTATTTTCAGACAAATTAAGATACAATTAGATATTGACCGGTGACGTTTTTGGCCGTTAACCGTTATAGTCGATAGCTGAAAAGGGCATAAAAATACCGGATATCATGGTATTCCACGATATCCGGAAGTGTTTTTAGAATATTCTTCTTACGCAGATCGGTGTACGATATGTCGCATTTCCGACTACGATACCCGTCTTTGACGTTGAAGCATGTACTATCTGGCCGTTTCCTATGTAGATTCCTACATGGCCTGAGTAGCAGATTATATCGCCGGGCTGAGCATTTTCAAGTCCGCCTACGTCGTAACCGACGCTTCTGTCACCTGATGATGAATGCGGCAGTGATACGCCGAAGTTAGCGTATACGCTCATTACAAAGCCTGAGCAGTCAGTACCCTGTGTCAGTGATGAACCGCCGAACACGTAAGGATTTCCGACAAACTGCAGAGCGAAGTTTGCGACATCAGTGCCGGCTCCGTTTCCGCTTGCTGCATATGTCTGTGCTGGCTGAGCCTGTGTCTGGTTAGCTGCATCATCCGCTGCCTGAGCTTCTCTTGCTGCTCTCTTCGCAGCTGCAGCAGCCGCTGCTGCGTTGGCTCTGTCTCTTTCCTCTTTTTCCTTCTTGAGTCTGGCTTCTTCCTCAGCCTTTGACTCGGCTTTGACAAATTCTGTCTTAAGATCTACATAGTCGGTAGAAACATATCCGAAACCTTCTTCAATATCTACCTTGACCCATCCGTCGAGTTCTTCTGTAACTATAAGATCTTCTTCTATCGGAACCAGTCCCAAAACGCTTGCTTCAAGGCTGGGCTCTTCTCTTACCTTTAAAGTAGTGGTGGTTACGGTTGCGATCCTTGTTCCGACCTCTCTGGCAACTTCCACTGCCTCGTCACCGGTAACACAGTACTCGCCTTTTACGTAGCCGACACAGTTTCCTGACTGTATCTTGTACCATCCGTCTACTTCTTCGATAAAGTTTCCTGCGGATTTATCATAGAGTTTTCCGACAATCTCGCCATCCTCGCTGGGAATGTCTCTTACATTGACGTAATTGTCGACTCTGGCGATTACCAGATTGTAAAACTCTTCTTCTTTAGTTTTCTCGTCGACTACTATCTCGGGTATAACAGCTTCAACAACTTCCTTGTCAAGTGTTACGGTCGCTTTTGCAGTCGATGCACTGGCATCATCAAGCTTGACAACCGATGTCGGATTGCCCTGGCTTTCATTAACCAGATGTTTAACCTCGTCCTTTACCTCGCTTACGGTCACACCTTCTTCTACCTTGGTGCCAAAGCCCGCTGACGGAAGCATATTTGAAAGCTTCTCAGCGTGACTGCCGTACCCGCTAAGGCAGAAACTAATGCCTGCGGTGGCGATAAAGAGCAAAGTCTTTACCTTTCTGAGCTTCATAAATCACCTTTCAAACTAAGTCTGATCTAAACGCGAATTCCCTAATACATTACCACTAATCACTGTTATTGTCAACCTTAGGGCAATGTTATGTAATCTTACCTGTTGTTGAAGTACTCTGAAACCGACGTTATTGCATTGGCTCCGTCGGCTGCCGCAGTGATAACCTGTCTCAGTTTTTTGGTCCTCAGATCACCTGCTGCAAAGATGCCTTCTACACTTGTGATGCAGTCCTCGCCGGCTTCGATATAACCGTTTTTATCAAGTTTTACCAGGTCCTTAAAAAGCTCTGTATTGGGATCCATTCCCACAGCTATGAATATGCCGTTTACATCAAGTTCTGTGATATCCCCGCTCTTAACATTCTCGACCTTTATCTTTTCAACCGAATTCTCACCCAGAATCTCTGTAACCCTGCTGTCATATACTATCTCGATGTTCTCTGTTTCCTTGACCTTGTCAGCAAGCACCTTTGCGCCTCTGAACTCGTCTCTTCTATGTATAAGGTAGACTTTTGAGCATCCCTTTGAAAGAAACAGTGCATCCTCGAGTGCAACGTCACCGCCTCCCACAACGGCACACACCTTCTTTCTGAAAAATGCTCCGTCACATGTAGCGCAGTAGGATACTCCCATTCCTCTTAGTTCTTCTTCTCCGGAAATGCCCAGTGCCCTGTGCTTTGCGCCTGTCGCTATGATAAGGGCCTTTGAAACATATTCTCCGCCATCTGCTTCAACATATATCAGATCGTCTTTCTTTGAAATGCCTGTTACTGTCACATCAGCAAACTCTGTGCCCATTTCAGTTGCATGTTCCTTAAACTTCATTCCCATATCAAATCCGTTGATATGGATGAGTCCCGGATAATTATCAACCTCGTATGTATTTACGATCTGTCCTCCGCCCATTCCGGTCTCATCGATCACCAGAGTGTCGAATCCGGCTCTCTTTGCGTAAATCGCTGCTGTAAGCCCCGCAGGACCTGCTCCTATTATTATCAGATCTCTTACATTTTCCATTTTAAATATACCCTCCGTCCATATTTATAACCTGTCCCGTCATATATGCAGGTCCGCTTATAAGCATCCACACGGCTCTGGCTACTTCTTCCGCCGTTCCGAATCTGCCTATCGGGATGTCCTCTTCAAGTTCATGTCTTTCTTCTATATTAAAGCATCTGTTCATATCAGTATCTATCACACCGCAGGCGATAGCGTTTACGCTTATGCCGCTTGGAGCCAGTTCCTTCGCAAGAGCCTTTGTAAAGGCATCGACTCCGCCCTTAGAGGCACTGTATGCGACCTCCATCGAAGCGCCGCTTCCTCCCCACATGGAAGAGATATTTATGATCCTTCCGGACTTTCTTCCTATCATATATGGTATTGCCTGTCTGCAGATATAAAAGGCACTGCTTAGATTTGTCGAAATCACCCTGTTCCAGTCATCAACGCTCATATCCTGAAGAAGACCTATGTATGATATGCCGGCATTGTTGATGACGATATCAAAGTCCCTGTGCTTTTCAAACAGCTTTTCTACCTCTTTCGGATCACTTCCGTCACACAAAACGGCATCGCAGCTTATGTTGTGTTGACTGCTTAAGTCATTAGCTATATCTTGTAGAATATCGATGTTTTTGACACATGTCATCACCAGATCGACGCCCTCCTGGGCCAGTCGTTCAGCTATGGCTTTTCCTATGCCTCTGCTTGCTCCGGTAACAAGAGCCTTTTTTGCCACAAAGATCACCTCCCTGCAAAAACGAATTCCTTTAAAATTATAGCACAGCGACTGATGAGACACAATATATAGTATATAAATAAGAGATCAGTTCCTAAATATTGCGTACTTGCCAGATAAACGCCAAAGTCCATAACGCAAGTTTTGTAAAATCATGTTTTAATCTATTGCGTATGATTCAGGTTTTAGATTCCATCATAATTTCAGCATATAGACCTCTTTTTGCCTCTCGTTATGTATGTATATGTATGAATCCGAAAAAGTATATGTGACTTTTCTTTGGATCCGATAATCAAAAAAGCCTGATGTGATCAGGCATGATAAGGCTTAAAAAGTATAGACCTATCTGGTCAATCCGCTGCGATGCCAGTCTGATTCCATTATGAAATTATATACAGCCCTGTTCTTCATATGAACAGGTCAGATACAGGCATTTGCCTGATGGCATTGCCATATGCCAGGTGTCATGTTGATAAATCATGATATAATTTATTCCATATTTCGATATCATTCTTCTTTTTAGTAGTAATACAAGATATAGTATTAAAATTCGAACGGTCATACAATTTGTGGTTATAACATCTGTTTTTATCGTAATCTGCCAGGGTATCCTTTATGCCGGTAATTATTCATTATCTGTTTCTTTTATATGATCATAAGTACGGCTTTATGAACCCATATTTCGTATTTTGCGAATAGTATCGGTTTTTGCGACCCTTTCATAAAAAGCTTATATTTTGCATTATTTGCGCAGATTATGCATATATTATTCAGTTTTTATTCGTTATTATTCATCATATTCCCGCATATGATCAGAATTGCTCTGTATGCTCTTTTATGACTCTGATTTGCATATACAGTGCGTTTGAACAAATAAAAAACGAAGACAGCACATGCTGTCTCCGCTCATTTACATATGTATTTGGTTCTATGGCATTAATTGCCTTCTTCTTCGCCTTCGCCCTGCGCAGCTTCTCTTTCAGCGTCTTCGTCATAGTACTGGATCTCTTCAGTATCCTGTGCAGGAAGATCTATATAATCCTCGGAGATATCCATACCGGTTACCTGTTCTTTTATCTGCTCTGACAGCTGTTTTAACTGCTCTGAAACATTCTTTCCGGCCCATATATTCGAGAAGGTTATCTCTGCCTGGAGCCAGTAATTTGACGTAGCCATCATCTTCGGTACAGGCTTTGAATCAGCGTACACGTTTACGAATTCCTGCGCTGCCGCATCCTCGTATGTCACTGTGTTGCATGCACTCAGCTTACCTGACATGTTGTAAAGCTCGGGAGCCTTGAATATAGTTAAGAACTTTGCAAATGATGCAGCCGTTTCTTTCTTTTCAGAGTAACCGTTAACGACAACCGTATTTGTTACAGACATGCTTCTTGTCGTAAGATTTTCGCTCAACTGTGGAAGACGCATAACTCCGTATTCATACTCGAACTCGCCGTCTGCCTTGGCCTGTTCCAAAACCTTTATGGCATCGCTCGTAGCTGTCGTAAATACCATCTTGCCTTCTATGAATTCTTTAAGCACGCTCTCATATGATATGTCTTCATAATCAAACGAGAAGAACTGGTTAAGATCCTGATACAGCGTAAGAGCCGTAATGGTATCCATGTTGTAAATATCTATCACAGACGGATCATCACCGTTTTCTCCGCCTATGTTGATATAGTTTCCTACAAAGAAATAATTATAGAAGATATCTTTGACATCCCACTTGAATACCGTCTCAACATCCATGGGAGCATCATATGTATCCGCAAATTCCATGAGCTCATCGAAAGTATCCGGCAAAGACTGCTGTATGCGATATTCTATCCTCTCCTCGGGAGTCATATCAGCCTCGGGATTATCCAAGACTTCTTCATCTGCCTCATCATCTTCTGTATTCTCTTCGTCAGGCTCTGTCGAATCCTCAGCCATTATCTGATTCTGAGCCATGTTGAACAGATATGTTCTGTTATATAGCATCGCGCTCGTTTCAAAATAGAACGGATATGCTACCGGATTTCCTCTGTAAGTAACAGACTGGAGTGCCGCAGCTGAAAAATGATTCTGATTTACTACATCTGTATCTACGATATGAGCCAGTCCTCCAAGATATGCTCTCTCTAGCATGTCATTTGTGATCACATAAAGATCAGGCATTGAATCATCTTCTATTGATGCTTTGTTAACCTGTTCAAGATACTCATCACCTGACTGAAGCTTGGGAACGACTCTCACTCCGTACATCTCATTGTACGCCACACACGCCGCTTCCATGAAATCCGAAAGAGAATCATCCGTATACCATATGACAAGACCGTCATTGCTTGGGACCTCTTCTTCAAGTTTGGCAGGTGTAGCGGTGGCTGCCGTAAACACTGCCCATCCTGCGATGACAATGCATACAAGCGCAGACACTACTCTTTTAATTGTATCCATAAAAACCTCAAATCACGCCTTATGCAACCGTTTCATCAAGCGCCTGCTTAAGTATGGCTATCATGTCATCGACATCCTTTGTACTTATCACAAGCGGAGGAAGGAAACGCAAAATATTGGTTCCTGCATTTATGAGTATAAGGCCTTTTTCTAAAGCCTTGTTGATAATGTCAGCAACAGGCCTGTCAAATTCTAGACCCTGCATGCATCCCATTCCCCTGTGTTCTTTGATGCAGTCATAACCGACGCATATTTCATCGAGCTTCTCATACAGATAAGCTCCGACTTTGTTCACATTATCTATTATATGTTCAGACTCAAACAAATCAAGTACTTTATCTATCGCAGTACATACCAAAGGGTTTCCTCCGTATGTTGAACCGTGGTCTCCTGCGACAAGAGAGTTCTTTGCAACCTTCTCGGTCACAAGAAATGCTCCTACGGGAACTCCGCCGCCGACAGCCTTTGCAGTGGTCATTATATCGGGATGTACGTCATACATATGCCATGCATAGTTGGCACCGCACCTTCCCATGCCGCACTGGATCTCATCTAATATAAGAAGAATGTCGTTTTCCCTGCACAGCTTTCCAACGCCTTCGATAAACTCCTTTGTTGCCGGATATATGCCGCCTTCTCCCTGGAGTGTCTCCATTATAATAGCGCATGTTTTTTTATTTATAAGGGCTTTTACGTTCTCAAGATCATTATATTCAGCGAACTTTACATCACAGATGAGAGGCTCAAAAGCTTCCCTGTATGCCTGCTTGCCTGTTACTGCAAGAGCACCGCATGTCCTGCCGTGGAATGAATGATCCATGGCGATTATCTCATGATCATGCGATTTATTCTTATTATATGCATACTTTATCGCAGCCTTGATCGCTCCCTCAACAGCCTCTGCACCGCTGTTTGTAAAGAATACGCGGTCCATATGTGCAAACTCTGTCAGTTTCTTAGCTGCGTTTGCAAGCGGTACTGAATAGTAATAGTTTGACGTGTGGAGTATCTTATCGATCTGAGCCTTTAGTGCGTCATTATACTCCTTTACGTTGTATCCTAATGCAAATACGCCTATACCGCATACAAAGTCCAGATATTTCCTGCCTTCTGTGTCATACAGATATACTCCGTCACCATGATCGAAAACTATCGGATAGCGATTATATGTATGTAGCAGGCTGCCTTCAGCCTGATCGATATATTCCTGTGTAGTCATATCTTATTCCTCTTCTTTGATTATGGCAGTGCCGACACCGCTGTTTGTGAATATCTCAAGCAACAGACAGTGAGGTATTCTGCCGTCCAGGATATGCACCCTGTTTACTCCGTTCTTAATTGCATCGGTACAGTTTCCAAGCTTCGGAAGCATTCCTCCGCCGATTATACCCTCGTTTATCAGAGCATCAGCATCAGCTGCTGTTATTCTGGATATGAAGGAACTCTTATCGTTTATATCTCTGTAAAGACCTTCAATGTCAGTAAGGAATACGAGCTTGTCAGCTCCTACAGCCTTTGCTATCGCACATGCCGCATCATCGGCATTTATGTTATATGTCTCGTAATCCTCTCCGAGGCCTATGGGACTTACAATAGGAAGGAAATCGTTTTCCAAAAGATCGTAGATGATCTTGGGAGAAACCTTTGTAACATTTCCTACAAAGCCGATATCCTGACCGTTTGAGAGCTTCTTTTCAACTGTTAAGAGCTTTCCGTCCTTTCCGGATATGCCGACAGCCTTTACTCCTAGCTCCTCTACCATGCGGACAAGGTTCTTGTTGACTCTGCCGAGTACCATCTCAGCGATCTCCATCGTCTCGGCATCGGTAACTCTCAGTCCGTTTATGAATTCAGCCTCTTTTCCGACCTTGCCGACCCAGCGGCTGATCTCCTTGCCGCCGCCGTGAACTATGATGGGTTTGAAACCTACAAGCTTTAGCAGAGTTACGTCCTTTATAACGTTTTTCTGCAGTTCTTCATTGCTCATTGCAGAGCCGCCGTACTTAACAACTATTATCTTACGATTAAACTTTTGAATGTAGGGAAGGGCCTCAATGAGTACTTCCGCCTTCTCCATTACCTTATCAAGATTCTTTTCCATGTCAGTTTTCTCCACTTCTTATTATGACCTGTAGTCAGCATTTATCTTAACATAATCATAGGTAAGATCACAGCCCCATGCCCTTGCTTCTTCATTTCCCATATGCATGTCTGCTATTATCTTAACCTCTTTCTGTGAAAGGATCTTTGTTGCTTCCTCTTCGCTGTATCCTGCATCTGCGCCGTTTTTGTATATCAGCATCTTTTGTCCGGCCGCTTCATAGTAAAGTTCCATATCCTCGGGATCAAACTTTGCTCCGGAATAACCGAGTGCACACAGTATCCTTCCCCAGTTTGCATCATGACCGTAAATCGCAGCCTTTGTAAGGCTCGAACAGATAACCGATTTGGCAAGTGTACGTGCATCGGCCTTGGTCGCCGCACCCAGTACGTGACATTCAACAAGTGCTGTAGCACCCTCTCCATCTCCCGCAAGTCTCTTTGCCTGAGTCTCATTTACATAGTGGATAGCTTCCTTAAATGCCTCAAACTCAGGAGTTCCTTCCTTTATCTCGGGATTTCCTGCCATTCCGTTTGCCATGATGAGCAGTGTATCGTTTGTTGATGTATCTCCGTCAACAGAGATCATGTTGTAGGTGTCTATGACATCTTCCTTGACTATTTTGGTCAAAGCATCTTTTCCTATAACAGCGTCTGTTGTAACATATCCGAGCATTGTGCACATATTCGGATGTATCATTCCGGATCCCTTGCTCATTGCTCCTATTGTGACAGTGGTTCCTGCGATATCAACGGTAACAGCAAGCTGCTTGTTTACAGTATCCGTTGTCATTATTGCCTTGGAAGCGTCCGTGCTGCTTTCATAGGAATGAGCTTTTGCTGCCGCAAGTTTATCGATACCTGCTGTTATTTTATCCATGGGAAGCTGTGCTCCGATTACACCTGTAGATCCCACAAGTACTGCATTCTTAGGGATATTCAACACCTTTGATGCTGCCTCTGCGGTCTGTATGCAGTAATCCATTCCCTCTTTGCCGGTTCCGGCATTTGCTATTCCCGTATTTACGATCACCGCCTGAACAAAGGGTGAATTCTCTACCAGATCCATATCCCATTTGACAGGAGCTGCTTTTACAACATTGCTTGTAAATGTTCCGGCTACCACACACGGCTTCTGAGAATAGATTATCGCCATGTCCTTCCTGTTTTCGTATTTAACTGCGGCTTCAACACCGGCTGCTTCAAATCCTATCGGAGATGCGATACCGCCTTCTATTATATTCATATCCTTTTCCTTCCTTATTTATTAAATTCAACTATGTTTGCTTCGTTGAGTACAAAATCGTAATAATTTAGGTCCAGTCTCTCCGTCCAGCCTATGGTATGCCAGAAAGCATTTCCTATATCGTTTTCGGAAAACGCTATTAGAGACACCTTGCTTATCTGTTCCTCTTTTAGTGCCTGCATGCACTTTACGACCATTGACTTTCCTATTCCTCTTAATCTGTAGTCAGGATCTACGCATACATGATAGAGGCAACCTCTTCTGCCGTCATGCCCGCAAAGGATAGCACCTACTATCTTGTCATCCTCTATAGCTACAACACTCGTATTCGGATTTCTTTTTAGAAATCTTTCAACACCTATATATGAATCGTCTATGCTTCTCATGGCAAAACCCTTGATCTTGCTCCATAGGGCAAAGACTTCATCATAATCTTTCATTGTCATTACTCTGATCATAATATATCCCCTCTGATAGTTGACACAATCCAAATTATAGCAAGCAATGCAAAATATGCAAACCGATTATACAAATTATTCATTTTTATTTGCATATACACATCATTGGTGCATATTTATGCAGTTTTTGCTATTGCTTTACATACATTTATGCGTTATATTTGATTTCGACAGCATAAATAAGCAGCCAAAATCGGCTGAATCAAATATCAAACATCATTTCAGGAGGTTTTTATAATGAAAGAAAAGGTTATACTTGCTTACTCCGGCGGACTTGATACAACAGCTATCATTCCCTGGTTGAAGGAAAACTACGACTACGAAGTAATCTGTGTCTGCGTTGACTGCGGACAGGGTGAGGAGCTTGACGGACTTGAAGAAAGAGCAATAAGCTGCGGAGCTTCCAAGTTATATATAGAAGATGTTGTAGATGAGTTCTGCGACGAATACGTTGTTCCCTGCGTACAGGGTCATGCGGTTTACGAGAACAAGTATCTTTTAGGAACATCTATGGCTCGTCCCGTTATCGCTAAACGTCTTGTTGAGATAGCAAAGAAGGAAGGCGCTACAACAATCTGCCACGGTGCAACAGGTAAGGGAAATGACCAGATCCGTTTCGAACTCGGCATCAAGGCACTCGCTCCTGAGCTTAAGATCATCGCTGTATGGCGTGATGACAAGTGGAAGCTTTCTTCACGTGAAGAAGAGATCGAGTACTGCCATCAGCATGGCATACATCTTCCTTTCTCGGCTGATAACAGCTACAGCCGTGACCGTAACCTCTGGCATATAAGCCATGAAGGTCTTGAACTCGAGGATCCCGCAAACGAGCCTAACTATGATCACCTTCTTGTTCTCGGCGTTACTCCCGAGAAGGCTCCCGATGAACCCGAGTATGTAACTCTTACATTTGAAAAAGGTATACCTACATCTGTAAATGGAAAGAAGATGAAGGTTTCAGAAGTTATCAAGGAGCTTAACAAGCTCGGCGGCAAGCACGGTATCGGTATCATTGATATAGTAGAAAACCGTGTAGTTGGCATGAAGAGCCGTGGTGTATACGAAACACCCGGTGGAACAATCCTCTACGAAGCACATCAGCAGCTTGAAGAACTCATACTTGACCGTGACACATATGCACTCAAGGCTGACATGGGCGCAAAGCTTGCTCAGATCGTATACGAAGGAAAATGGTTCACACCTTTATGCGATGCTGTAAAGGCATTCATCAAGTCTACACAGGAATATGTAACAGGTGAAGTTAAGCTTAAACTCTACAAGGGCAACATCATCAAAGCTGGCACAACTTCTCCGTACTCACTCTACAACGAGAAGATCGCTTCATTCACAACAGGTGATCTGTATGACCACCATGATGCAGAGGGATTCATCAATCTGTTTGGTCTCTCATGCAAGGTTCGTGCTATGAAGATGCAGGAAGTAGAAAAGAACAAATAAGAATAAGAATGAGAGCAGAACTGATATTAATAGCATATATTATCGGTATAAATCTGATCGGATTTTTCATTATGGGCGTTGATAAGCAGAGAGCCAGAAAGAGGGCTTTCAGAGTTCCCGAGGCTACTCTGTTTCTGATCGCCATAATAGGCGGCTCCATCGGTTCGATCATCGGAATGCATTTATTCCATCACAAGACGAGGCACTGGTACTTCCTTTTCGGTATGCCTGCGATACTTTTACTGCAGCTCATACTTGTCGCCTTTGCAATATTCGGTCCGATAGATTTCATGTTCTTCTGAATATCTTATCAATATGCGATATTTAAGTTAAATATAATCATGATTTAAAAAGAGCAAGTGATGTTGACTTCACTTGCTCTTGCTTATTGCTTTATTTTTCTGGGTTTTTGGGCAATCACCGTATGATCAGTCGAATGATACGATCAGCCCACCGTTGTCAGCCAAAAGACTGTTAAAACCTGATGCGCTCATGATAAATATGTTCTTAAGACCGGTCTTTTCAATGATCATGTCACGCAGTTTCTCAGCTTCTATCAGATTGTTGCAGTGTGTTATGAACACCCTGGTCTGTTCTGATGCATCCTTAAGAGTATTTACCAGATTGTCCACAAGCTGTGAGAAGCTTTCCTTTAAGCAAAGCTTTGAATCCTCTTCTCTTATGGCATCCTCGTTGCCGACAAGGACCGGCTTTACTCTTCCGGCCTTGCTTATCACGTCTTTTATCTTATCTAACTTGATATTCTTATAAACGGCCTCAAGATCGCTCATTATGATAACTGTGCGCATACGATCCCTGCAGCTTGTCAGATTCTTCTTTATCTCCTCGGCTTCCATACCCTGTTCTTCAAGCTCCATCGCAAGAAGTGCCAGTCGGCTCTCGGCACCGGATATACTCTTAGAATCTATGACAAATATCTCTTTATCGCCATGAGCATCCTCATACAGCTTCTTTGCTATCATAGCCGAGATATAGCATCCGCTGAGCTTTGAAGCGCTCGTTATGATATATATGCGCTTTTCATCGCCCTCTGCGATACAGTTATAGATAACATCGGGAGACGGGCATGCACTGTTTATGAATGCCTTTGAATCCACGATCTTTTCAAGAAGGCTCTTGGTGTTAATGTCTGAAGTATCTCTGAGCGGAACACCGTCTATTTCGAGTCTGAACGGTACGAGTTTTATCCTCTCATCGTTTTTGTACTGCTCAGGAAGTTCACAGCTGCTGTCAGCTATAATCTTGTATTCTGTCATGTTACTACCCCTTTTCGATTGCTTCTGTTTTAATAACCTTTACATGTAGTTTTTAAAACTACATTGAGTATATCATTCCATTTTTTATTTGTAAATACCTGCAGTTGCATTTTTTCACATACTTGTTAAAAAGTTGACTGACTTATGCTAGAATAGGTTGAAACATAAATTTGGAGGATAAACATATGATAAAGAAAGTATCTACTGACAAGGCTCCGGCAGCCATCGGTCCCTACTCTCAGGCCGTTATAGCCGACAAGTTCTTATTTGCATCAGGTCAGATCCCGATAAACCCTGCTACAGGAAATGTTGAAGCCACAACAATAGAAGAACAGGCAACGCAGGTATGCAAAAATATCGGTGCCATCCTTATCGAAGCAGGATGCGGATATGAAAACGTTGTAAAGACAACATGTTTTTTGGCCGATATGGGCGATTTCGCGGCTTTTAACTCAGTATATGAGAAATACTTCACCCAGAAGCCTGCACGCAGCTGTGTGGCCGTTAAACAGCTTCCTAAGGATGTCCTTTGCGAAGTTGAAGTCATAGCCAGTCTTTACTGATATGAATAAGCAGTTAAGAGGGACCCTTCTTTTGACCCTTACAGCGATTATCTGGGGTGTGGCATTTGTCGCCCAGAGTGTCGGAATGGATCATGTGGGGCCCTGGACTTTTATATGCACCCGTTATATCCTTGGTGTACTCGTATTGCTCCCTGTGATATGTATAGGTACAAAAAGACGCCTTTTAGAAGGCAAAGGCACCGTCCTTGATCACGATATCAGAAAGAATACCTTCATCGGTGGAGTTTTGTGCGGTATTTTTCTTTTTTGTGCCTCGCTGTTTCAGCAATACGGCATCATCTATACGAGTGTCGGTAAGGCCGGCTTTATAACCGCGCTCTACATCATAATAGTACCTATCCTGAGTATCTTTCTCCATAAAAAGATAGGTTTAAACGAATGGATCAGTGCCGTTATCGCAACTGTCGGCTTCTACGTTATGAGCATACAGGGTCAGACCGGTGTAAATATCGGCGATATCCTGATCCTTGTCTGCGCATTGGTATTCTCTATGCAGATCATGACGATTGACAGATTTGTCGATAAGGTCGATCCGGTGGCGATGAGCTGTGTTCAGTTTTTCGTATGCGTGATACTCGGTATGATCGGTATGCTCATCATCGAAAAGCCCGATCTATCTTCTATAATCGCTGCAGGCATTCCTATACTCTATGCAGGTCTTTTATCAAGCGGAGCAGGCTACACGCTCCAGATCCTTGGTCAGAGAGATTTACCTCCGACTGTGGCTTCGCTTCTTATGTCACTTGAGAGTGTTTTCTCAGCCCTGGCGGGATTTGTGATACTTCATCAGACTCTAAGCGTTAGAGAACTGATAGGATGTGCGCTGGTATTTGCAGGAGTCATACTTGCACAGATAAAAATGAATAACAAGTGATATCAATCAAAAAAGGACAGTGCATGCACTGTCCTTTTTATCACCATATCTGTTAAGCAAAGGTCTTGTAATATGCCTCCATAATCTCTTCTAGACGTTCAAAGAATTTCTTCATAAAGATTCACCTCCTTCTCACAAATTAATCTATTTCACTGTTACCATTCTTGCCGTATTTCCTTTTCTGATTTTATAGTAGCACCTTGCGCTGATATTGTTAAATACATATAATAGTGGTATAGATATACCTTTTAGGTATGAATATTGTTTATGCAGCAATCACATAAAAACGGGGGAATAAACCATGGAATTAAGACATGTAAGATACTTTCTTACCGTTGCCGAAGAAGGCAGCTTTACCAAAGCAGCTGAGAAACTTTGCATAGCTCAGCCTCCGCTAAGCAGACAAATACGTGATCTGGAGGAAGAACTTGGAACACAGCTGTTTATCAGAAAAGCCAGGGGCCTGACTCTGACAGAATCCGGTGAACGCTTCCTGTTATATGCTTCCAGGATTCAGCAGCTGGCAGATCAGTCATTTGAAGATATAAAAGAGATGAATGAAGGCCTGATCGGTACTCTTTACCTTGCAACGATCGAAGGCCAGGCTCCCTCCCTTTTTGCCAAATGGATCGCAGAATTCAAGAAAAGATATCCTCTGGTGCAGTATGAATTATGGAACGGAAACTCGGATGATGTCGTAAAACGCATCCAATCCGGCCTCAGTGATATAGCAGTGATCACATCACCTTATGATGAGGAGGGTCTGGACGGCAGGATCATTTATCGCGAACCCTGGGTTGCCATGATACCCGCTAAACATCCGTTAGCGAAAGATACGAAAGATACCGTTGATCTGATCGATCTTGCACCATACGAATTGATAATCCCATCAAGGCAATCCAGAAAACAGGAAATAGAAAACTGGTTTAAGCCGTTTAGTACAGAACCAAAGATATTCTGCAGGATAGCTCATATGCTCAATGCATACGAACTGACGGCCAACGGTGTCGGGATCGCTATATACCCTGCATCCGCAGCCAAATATGTATCAGACGATGTTGTGATAAAGCGTATTGTATCACCTGATGTTTATGCTAACTACGTTCTAGTAAGAAGTGCTGACAGAAAACTGTCCAAGGTGGCAGAAGGCTTCTGGAATATGCTATCACAGATGCTGACTTTTGAGTAATTTAAAAGGGATAGTGGTCAATGCCACTATCCCTTTACTTTGTTTAGATCTTATTCAGCGGCCTGCTGTTCTTTTCTCTTGGAGTTAAGTATTATTCCTCCTGAGATTATTATGATCAACAGCAGTATCGCTAACATAATTGCAAGATACATGATCAGGTTATTATCAATTTCTGGATCATCATTCTGACCATATGTAGGTTCAACATTTTCACCCTTCTTGCCGTCTTCTACCTTCTTGTTATCTGAAGGCTTAGATACATCTTCTTCTGTGTCTTCTTCGTCACCCTTAAGCATTGCACGTGCAGCCTTTGCAACCTTGTTATCCTTGATAACGATCTTAGCTGCTATACGAGGATATACATAGCTGTCTTCCTCATTATAGTCGTCATCGTCTGAATCATCGATAACTTCCTGTACGCTTCTTCTAGGACGAATGTATGTTATTCTCATTGCAGCGTGTCCTGTCTTTGATTCAGCCTTAACATCACCTGTTGATATAATGTTGAGAGGAAGATCATCTTCACCAATGTTGCCGCCTGTTTCAAGGTTAATGTTATGACCGGTTATTGTTGTTCTGCCATCCTTAGCTGTTATCTGACCGGGTGTCCTAACATTTACATCACCTGTAGCTGTAATATGGCTGATCTTGATATCCTTGCCGCTTTCCATATCAAGGCCCTTAGATGTTGTACCAAGCAAATCGGAATCAATCTTTATAGGATTTCCATTATTGCCGACATCTCCGGTTGCTGCAAGTTCAACATTTGTACCTATGATATTTGAACCATTATTGTCTCCAGCTGTGATATCACCATTAGCAACAAGCGTCACATTTCCTGATTCAGGATCAGCGGGATCCTTCTTACCTATAACGCTTATAACTTCAAGATCCTTGTCATTATTTACTGCAACTTCACTACCCTGTGCTGTCAGCGTGTTTACATCGAGTTTCAGCGGATTTTCTTTTGTACCAACTGTCCCGTTTACAGAGTTGAGTGTAGCATCGTCTGCCGAGATAAATGTCTTTCCTGTTGTATCAACGTCCTTAATATCACCTGTTGCATCAACTCTTGCATCACCGTTTACCTTGAAAGGATTCAGGTTGGCATCACCAACTGTCTCAACTGAAACATTAGTCAATACCTTACCTTCTCCTGCTGAGATAGTTATCTCACCATCGTCTCCGGTCGTCATTGAAACCGAGTTGTCAACTGAACCAACATATCCACCGTTTACAAGTGTTGCATTGATATTACCACCTGCACTTATTGCAACGTGCTCATTGGCAAGCTCAATAACCTTCTGTTCAAGGTTAGCCTTTGCATCTTCAAGATCTTTCTTTGCGCCCTGAGTGCCTGTAGCAATATCACCGTTGAGTTCTTTGTCAAGATCTTCAAGCTCTGCTATTATCTTATCCTTTTCATCATTTAGGATTCTTTCGATATCCGCCAGAGTTTCTGCTCCCTTCAGTTCTTCGATATCATGCTGCTCAAGCTTGTCTTTGATATCCTTAACGATATCTTTGATCTGCTTATCCATCTTATCGATCTTTTCCTGAAGTTCAGCCTTCTGCTCATCAGTCAATAGCGTAGCACTTAGTGTATCTATCTGATCCTGAGCATCTGCTTTTTCAGCATCTGTCTTATTAGGATCAGCGATTATTGCCTTAAGATCTTCAATCTGCTGTACTTTCTGCTTATCAGTTTCAAGCGTATCTTTTGCGTCCCTTACATCTGCATCACTTACTTCTGCATTTGCTATTGCCTGCTGAGTATCTGTTATTGCATTTTCAAGGTTCTGCTGATACTGCGTATCTACTGCGATCTTCTTCTCAAGCTCATCAACCTTAGCTTCTGCCTCATCCTTTTCCCTCTGAGCATCTTCTAATTCCTTGATCTTATCATCATGAATATCAGTCAAAGAATTGTCAAGATTGAGTTTGATATTACCTGTTGCCACTATCGTGTCAACCTTAAAGCCGCCAGTAGTCTTCTCAACATCGATATCTCCATTAGCGTTCATAGATGTTGTTCCGCCAGCTGAGAAGTTTTCAATATTGATTGAATCTTCAAGTGACTTAACGTTTACATTATTTCCAGCAAGAAGTTCTACTATATTAGCAACACCTGTAACATTTGTAAGATCAACATCCTTAGCACCTGTTACATACACCTCACCTTCTGAAGTATTGACTACCATCGTAAGGTTCTCATCAGAATCAACGAAGATGTCATCCTTGTCAGTTACATAAACTGTGCCATTTGCATTTATGTGGAATCTGTTTTCATCATCACCAACTGCACCGTTTGCAACATTGAGTGTAACATCACCTTCATCGTTTGTATTATCTCCCATAGCCGAGATGTTAACATCATTCTTATCATCTGTTACATCTATGAGATTTCCAGGAGCTGTAAGTGTTACATCACCATGATCACTTGTGATGATTCCGATTCCAGTTTCACCGACTACCTCAGTGATATCAATATTTCTAGCAGCTGCAGCATCGATTCTGGTTTCCTTGTCAGGATTGTCATATCTTATCTGAGCAAATCCCGTTTCAACAGTAATCTCAAATCTACCTGTTTTAGGATTTCGCGCTATATGCCATGTGCCTTCATCAGGCATATCGATTGGCATATCAGCATTGTTGATAAATACTATTATGCGATCTTCAAGTACTCTCTCATCTACTTTCAATCCTGAAATATCAGTTGCAGTAGCTTCAAGCTTAAGATTGCCCATTCTGATATTTTCGTGTGATGTTCCACCGTAAATAGCCTGTGATTTGATATCAGTATTCTCATATCTGGTTACAACCTTATCTGCAGTAAATGCACCATTCTGCTGGTTAATACTGATATCTCCATTGTTATTAATTACAGCTATGACATTTATGTCGTCCTGATGATCATCTGCTATATCTTCAGCTATTGTGCCATCGGCATTTAATCTGTTTACAACAAATAAATCACCATTAGCACCAATTGAAATATTGAGATTTCTATAATCCTTATCTTTTTCAGGATTGATATCTTCATCAACCTCAGGCAGCACATTTTCTACCTGCCATACCTGCTCTATTAGATCCTGTTTCTCTTGAGCAGACAATGAATTGAATATCAGAGTTCCAATCTCTTCTTCGGTAAATACAGGAAGTAACTTATTGGTTATCTCATCTTTCTTCTTAGTATCAAGCATGAATGAGATCACAGCCATGAGTTCTTTATCAGTTAACTGATCAAGTTCAAGTTCCTCATCAGCTTCAAGTTTTAACAATGTCTTTAGTTCTTCTACTGTAACCTTGACGCTTACAGGTGGCTCTACCGGGTCAGTACCCTGATTAGCCGAAGGATCGTTACCCTGGTTAGCTGAAGGATCATTGCTCTGAGCAGGAGGCTCAATCTTTGACTCGATCAAATCAAGTATAGGCTGTATTCCGCTAGGTGTATTTACGAGTTCTCCTGTTACTATAAGCTCAGCTATCTCATTATTATTCTTCAGCCCAAGATCATACTTGTATGTCTTAAGATCACCTATAACCGCTTCGAGATCACCATTAATGTCATTTCCGTCCTTATCCTTACCGGTAATATTTCCAGGTGCATCCTTCTCGTACTGTGCATCAACAGCGTCAAGATACATATATCCAGCATTAGGAATCTTAAGTGTAAGTTCTTCAGGTATATCTACTATCAAGTGACTGTCAGTTTCTCCTATTGACCCTGCAGACAACCTAAGCAGTGCATTGTTATCATCGTCGAATGCATTATATGTAATAACCGCATTCTCATCATTCAGATGTCCGATCGTCTGAATGCATGACATCGTAAGTTCACTCTTAATCGCATTAACAGTATCAAATCTGATATCTCCAAGAGCTTTGATATTAACTTTGCTTCCTTCCTTAAGTTCAAGTCTGCTAAACTCTACGTTCTTTTGAGAATCAATATTAAGCTGTCCGCTCTTTCCTTCGCTATTCTTGCGAACTGTTATATTGGTACCTACTATATCATCCGTACCGGTAATGATTACCTTTGCCCCGATTATTATAGTATTAGGGTTAAGCTCATACCTGGTGTCAGCTTTAATATTTGTATCTACAACAATATACTCGAAACCATCACCATGATCCTCTTTGCTCTTTACCGTCGATATTCCGCCAAAAGTCTTGATATCAAGCTTATTTCCGCCATATCCATTTTCATCTGGAAGAATACCTACTGAACCATAACCTTGAATGAGAATAGTTACATCTCCTCCATGTGTTCTGATGTCATCATCATCATCACCTTCTTCCGCATCGATGAGACTCATGTACGAAGGCATTTCGTGATCTCCACTGATTTCATCTTCAAGTATGTATCCTTGTACATCGATCAAAACACTCTTCTTGTTTGCCTTTGTCTCTATCAAACCGATAAGAACATCTGCAATGATCGGTGTATAGCCTGGCTCGTTTTGTTTAGAAATATTTATAGCTCCGAGCTTGTGTATTTCCTGAGCATGTTTAGCGTTAGGATCGAGATTAAACAACTTTCCATCTGATCTAATGCGCAGACTATATTCCGGTAGCTCATAATTAAGGAAACTTGTCGGTTCTCCTGCTTCATTGTTTTCCACAAGATTAAATATCTTGAGTAAAGGTGTGTTATTGTATGATACTGTAGTAACACCATTGGTGGTTGAAGCAGTTACATTATTGTTTGTCCAATTGGTCGAACCATCCGCAGAGTAATAATATCTTCCCTGGACATCAATAGCAATCTTGTCTGTAAGTCTTTCAAGTCTTACCTTATTTGCTATCTTGCTGTTATCTGAGTATGACTCGTACTCTTTTTTGAGTGTAAAGCTTACTTCACCATCATCAGTATTCTTAAGATTTCTTGCTACTACATAGTCAGATGTATATACACCAACACTGCCATCATACTTTGATGAGAACTCACCTTCCTTGATTGTAAGAACCAGTCCATCCTTTGTAATGTATCTGGTGTCTGTCATTCTGTATCCGATGTTTTCCTGAGTCATATTGTTCTTCGGTATCTCAGCTTCTTTGATAGTAATATCCTTTACATCGGAAATAAGTACTCGTGAGTTAACATTTTCCTGATAGTGCACCATCAGCGGATCATTGTTTATCTCGCTGTTGCTGCTGCCACCTCCAATTGAACCAATACCGCCGAATCTCATTACAAGAGTTCCGTTCTCTTTTCTGTCACTACTTGCAACATAACTCTCAGCTTTAAGTTCAGAAAGCTTAACCACTTTACCCCATGGATTCTGATTATTCGCAGTGCTGTTCTGATAAACCACATAGTATTCTCCGGTAGGTACATATGTATACTGGAGCTTTATTGCAACACTACTGTTTCCATTCCATGTAACTAATTCAGAATCCTTCCTTAGAGTAACACCTCCTACATTATGTTTTGTTTCATATTCTAATGAGTAATCGCTAAGATATCCTTCGATACCCGTAGGTCCGTCAATCGCCGATATACTGTCAACCAAGACAAGTCGTCCGTGGTTAGAGTCATACAGTACATATTTGCCGTCTACCTTCCAGAAAACATCAGCATACTTGAGAGGCGTGTCTTCATCGATTTCAGCAACCTCATTGTTAGGATCTATATTGTATCCAAGAACCTGTCTCACGTAACGATATCCAGTGTCCACATATTCATATTCATCCGGATCGCTCTCTTTTGATTTTGCCTTCAAAACTCGTTTTGTTATTACTGAATAATCCACTCCCAGTGCAATATCATCATAATCTTTCTTCGTAACTAGTCTTCCACTGCCGTTTGCTATAGCTGAAGGTGCAATATTTACCTCAAGATACACGCCATCCGAAGTAACCATATAATACTTATTTTGCCCGTTGTTAAGAAGATCTACTGCGTTAGAATCGGTTTTGTATGTGAGTGTGGTCGTTCCGGAACTTGTGTTTGCGCTAACTTCAGCATATCCTGTCGCCTGTTTGTTAGTTATCTCCTTGAGTTCCAGATCTTTTCTGCCGTTTTCATCAATCACATATTTGGTGCCATACTCATCCTCATATACATAATGAGTAGTATCTCCCTCAACATAGTATCTTGCGCCAATATCATAATACTCAGTAGTTAAGGTCACATCTACAGGCAGCATTTCAATATATGTGATCTTCATTCTTCTCGAATCCAGCTGGTAACTTTCATACCCATACATAGGGATTTTCTTGAAGAAGCCTACCTTATAGTCATAGTACTGACAGAATCGATACGAATCACCATCGTTCACAGTATATCCATGTTCTTCCTTCTGTAATGGAACTACATCGATTTCAATCTTCCAATACTTGTTAAATAATGCGTTCTTAACGTCATCATTAAGCTTTGTATCATTAACATTAATGCAGAATGCTCCACCGAGAAGTCTAACAAGTTCTGTGGTTACCCAAACATTCTTCTCAACTTCAATCTCAATAGAAACCTTATCATTCTTCAATGTTGTCCTATCGATCTTTGCATTATATTTGGTACCCAGGAATTTCTCTACTAATTGCTTAGTCTCTGTATTAACTATCTTAAGGTTCTTTACGTAATCCGCTTCACACGAATACCATGTCATATGCCACTCTGACCAGGTATCAGTTTCATAGCAACTATTCAATATATGGCTGGGCCCCAATAAGTGCGTTGTATCAAATTTATCATCTATATTCTTAGCATTCTGTATTCCGTTGTTATTGCCACCAGCTTTGAAAGCATAAGCCGTAACTTCACCTGTAACTTTGTTGTATCCTAAAATATAGCTTAGATTAGAATTTGAATTATTACGTTTTATTACACTTTCTATAGTAGCCGCTTCACCAACAGAATAATAGTCGACATCACCGCGCGTGAAGTATTTTGAAAGCTTTACTTTCTTCTCAACCTTTTTACTTCCAACCTGCTCGAATACAGCTATCTCAATACCATTCGTAGTAAGATTATTAACATCCCACCAATCTCCACTTATTGCTCCAAGAAGAGCCTCGTATGAAGCACCGTACTCTACCGTAAGATTTCCAGTATTAAGATCTATTGATATACCATTGGAAAGCGACAGTATCTTATGACCCTCAGAATTTACACTGTAGTGATAGTTTCCAACCGCCATATCTGTATCGGCCTCTTCTATTCTTACTACATTCTCGCTATCATCCATATAGAAGATAGTTCCGTTAGGAAGCTCGTAAACATACAATCCTGTCGTTATGTCATAGCCCTGGGCATATCTCATAAGAACATCCATGCCGTTCAGTGGTTTATTTTCTGTCAAAGCCACTTCAGCACTTGAATCTTCAACATCGACATACTCAAGTGTTCCAGGTGTAGGCATTGTTACACACTTTGCGCCTTCAACCATTGATACTTGTATAGCATCTCTGAATATAATATCAACTATTCCTTCTTCAGAAACTACATTTTCAATGAACAGGCTACCTGTATATGCATGTTTAATGGTTGTACGATCTTCTTCTGTTACAGTAAGTTCAGCAGGCGTAAACGCAAGATAGATATCACCTGTTGCAAAAATATTAACACTGCCGTTTTCGGAATCATAATTATCCGTTCCAAATGAATCTTTCTTCCTGCTTGCAAATATCTCTGCATTGAGTCTTACATCGGAATCTCCCACGCTCTTAGCATTCACTATAACTAGCTCATGCGTCCATATCGGTGAAACATCTGTTCCTGAAGAAAGGTTTGTAACAGTTTCATTATCTACCACCAATGCTCCGTTATTATTTGCATCACTCCAGATAAACGCTGTTCTACCTGTGAGATTTGAAATAAATCCTGAAATTGTTACTTTTCCATTTAAGCTATTCTCTATATGTATTACTGGACAAATATCCTCTGCTTTCGAAGTTCCTTTTGCACCAAGTCCCGAAATAATGGGCTTGATAAATCCGGAATTCTGCATATAAATATTAGAAAGCTTGATTCCTCTGTTTGTGTTGTTTGTGATCGTGACACTTCTTATAGAAGACTGATCATATACTGTTATGTCTCCGATCGATCTAACAGCTTTAAACGTTGCATAGCCGGGCTTATTGTTTGTAAGATTGAAGAACTCAATATCCGCACCTGAATTTCTCCAGTAAGACGAAGGCTTGCTTATTCCTACTTCTCTTATCAACAACTGACCATTACGCTCAGATATATCTACAAATATTCCACCTGCTGCATCACCAATGCTGAATTTCGCATTATCTTCCAAAATTACTGCAGAAGATATCTCATCAGTTGAATAGCTCTTCTTAGTGTGTTTGTAGATAAATCCACCGCATGAAAGTGATGAATCAATTCTGTTCTTGTCAAAGCATTCAGAATCAACTGTTAGATTTGCTCCTCTATATTCAAATCCGCTAGCAAGAGTAGTTTTTGCGTTAGCCTTAAATGAACCCAGTAACTGAGCTACTGCATCACCAATAGCATTAAGCTGTACAGATGCGATTGCATGAAGATTCTGTTCGAGATACTGTGGTTTTGTGGATGATCTTATATCTGTTAGATCATGACCTATAACTAACGTATCTCTAAGATTTACATCAGATTCTAGTTCTATAGTTGTATTTATGTTTGCATCTATATCTGCACCAAGAGAAGTTCCCTTAGCAAATGCGTTTGCGAATACATAGAATTTGTCAATCTTACCTATGATATAAACGTTTCTACCTTCGATAACAGTATTTCCTGAAGCAGTTATATTGGCAGTTCCATAACATGTAATATTGTTTTCTGCCTTAGGATCCGTTCCAAGGCCTTCAGCCCAAACCTGAGCATTTGATCTTATTCCTGCAACAGATGTGTTATATTCTTCATCTGTATACAGATCAGGTTCTGAGTTGTAGGAAAGTATACGTACTGTATTGAATCTGTCTGTGATCTGTGCTCCATTAAGTATTACATTCGCGTTAGATACAATATCCACGTATGTTATAGCACCACTTAGTGTAACACCTCCTGATGCATCTACATTAGCTTTTGTAATGATCTTGTCTCTTCTGCCAGCGTCTGCCGTGATCACAATGTTTCCATAATCTGCAAATACTTTGGCATTAGTAAGATCCACTTTCACATTTCTTGTAAGCGAATTCTTTGCCTTAACATATGACAGATCAACAAGACCCAATCCATATGAATTCGTTGTCGCAAGCATGTCAACATTTGATTCAGCTATAATATTAGCATTCTCATAAGCATCCACTGATGCTCCTGAAAGAGTTATTTTATTATCTGCTGTGATATCATTATGTCCATAAGCTGTGCTGGCATTTATAGCCACACCAATACTAGCTGAATCAAGCTCACTCTTAGCACCCAAAATATCCAGAGTCTTGATATTAACACTACCTGTTAGTGACTTGATAAGAGCATTATTATTTACTGTTATGCATGTCTCATAACAACCATATGTCGGTAACTTG
>JAEEUS010000075.1 GCA_016290615.1 Lachnospiraceae bacterium
GCTTGCTCTGTAGACTGCTCTTAACTGAGTCTCAAACAGTTCTCTCTTGTCAAGAGATATCCTTATTCCCCTGTAGCCGAGTGCGGGATTTTCCTCTTCACCGAATTCCATGTATGAGACCTGCTTGTCCGCACCTATATCGGCTGTTCTTATGATAAGCTTTCTGCCACCTAAGCTCTCCGCCATCCTGCGATACATTACAAACTGCTCTTCCTCGCTGGGTGCGTTCTCTCTTTCCATAAATAGATACTCTGATCTGTAAAGACCTGCTCCTTCAGCATCGTTTAAAAGGGCTGCAGCAACATCTTTTTCATTATTTATATTTGCGTAAAGACCTACCACTCTTCCGGATTTAGTCACTGTCTTTTTGCCTTTCATAAGATCTAGTAGCTTTTTATTCTTGTTTTCCTTGCTGATACGTTTTTTATAGATTTCGATCTCTTCGTCTGTCGGGTCTATTATGAACCTTCCGCTGTGACCGTCCAGGATTGCCATCCTGCCTTCAAGCTGCGGTGCTATCGACTCCGTAATGGATATATTTCCCTTGTCATCAACATATCCGTAAAGATCAACTCCCAAAAGAGCCGGGATGTTGAGGCTCTTTGACAGTATAGCCGTATGTGAATTGGAACTGGTCTCGCTGACCACAAATCCTATGATATTTGTCTTATCAAGTCTTACTATCTCTGCGGGAGTAAGATCTTCAGCCAGCAGTATGACCGGTTCGTCATACTTGTTTTTGCGGCAAGTACCTTTGTAAAGGATCTCTATAACCTTGTTGTAGACCTCTCTGACATCCTTGATCCTGTCTTTTATATAAGCGTCCTCAAGCTTGGACATCATCTTTGCGAAGTTATCTATGGTAACAGCTACGGCATACTCCGCATTTACGGATTGGGTGCGTACGATATTGGTGACAGATTCTATGTAGTCCATGTCATCAAGAAGCACCATGTCAGCCTTGAAAATGGACGCATTGTTGCTTCCGACCTCTTTGAGAGCCTTCTCATACAGCCTTTCATACTCTTCCTTGGCTGTATCTATCGCCTTCTCAAAGCGCCCGATCTCTGCTTCAGGATCCTTGCATTTTCGTCTTACGACTTTTGTCTCGGTCCTGTCGTATATGGCTATCTTCCCGATGGAATAGCCCGTGCACGCACTTTTACCTTTTAATTGCATATATCTGCCTATTCAACGTACTTCTCATACAATGCAACATGATCAAATATTGCACGCCATGCGCTGTGTGCATTGCCCGTGGCGCATATGTATACCTTTCCGTCACTTCCTATCGTGTAGCTGACTGCACAGTTGCCGGACTGAACGACATATCCGGTCTTTGCGCCCATCACTTCTGTCTTTGTATATTTATCCTCGATCCTTCGCATGAACCAGTTGGAAAGCTCCAGTCCTTCCGGATGCTGCTCGGTAGCTCTGGTCACATGCATATGCTCGTGAAGAACCTGTCTGCATATGTCATTCTCAATCGCTGCTTTCATGATCATTGACATATCATAAAGCGTTGTATAATGATCATCCCCGTAAAGCCCTGCTGAATTTGTAAAATGTGTACCGGTAAGACCGAGGTCTCTTGCCTTGTCATTCATCATCTGAATGAACTCTTCCTCGCTTCCGGCTACATATCTTTCAAGTGCATGGCAGCACTCTCCGCCCGACGGCATTATCGCTCCGTATAATATATCCTTTACGGGAACCGTTTCGTCCGCCGTAAAGCCTGCACAGCTTAAGTCATGAACATAAGCAAAATCCGTATCTTCAATGGTGATCGTAAACATATCGTCAAGATCAGTGATATGCTCACATGCAACAAGTGCAGTCATGACCTTTGTCATGGACGCCGGATTCATCCTGTCGCCGCCGTTTCTTGTAGCAAGCACTTTTCCTGTTGATGCATCTATTATAGAAAGATACTGACTCTGAACCTCTTCTTCGCCTATCCCGACATATGCTCCTGAAGCATCGACCTTGTAGCCTTCAAACATCTGGGGAGACTCGACCGTTATCGGGAGCATGTTTATGATCTCAGGCTCTTTTGGCTCTGGCTCTTCAATGACTTCAGGGATCTCAGGCACGATCACCTCGGCTGCCTGAAGTGCTTCTTCTTCCTTTATCTTATGCTTGTCTGAAAGAGCTCTTATCGCAAATACGATCGCTCCTACGATTATGATGACTGCAATGATGCCGACAATGATAAGAGGTATCATCTTTTTGAGCATCGCTCTCTTTGCAGCCTGACGTCTCTTTTCCTCTTTCATTTGCTCACGCCTCTCACGGCGTTTTGCTTCGAAAGAATCCTCTTCTATATTGCTAAACTCCATCCTTTATAACCCTGAATACTTATTTTGACTCGTGATACTCTTTTTCCGTATTTACACTCCATATGTTTGACTTGTCCTTTGTACCGCTTAAGATGTTCTTTACGGTCTCAAAGGATGTACACATAGAGTGGTCGAGATTGTTGTATCTGTGCTGTCCGTTTCTGCCTACACAGTAAAGGTTGTCGATACCGCTTAAGTATTCAACCAGTTCATCCATATGTTCATAGGTGTCAAAGTAGGCAGGATATGCTTTCTTTACCTTTTCTTCATGATAGTCTATGACTTCACTCTTATCTGAAATGAGTCCTAAATTTATCATGTCCGCAATAGCAAAGTCAGCAAATTCATCTTCAGACATCTTCCACCACTCATCATCCTCGTAGCAGAAATACTCGAGTCCGACCCAGACTGTATTCTCAAGGTCCTTGATCATATAAGGCGACCAGTTGTTATATATCTGGAATCGGCCCATATGAATTCCCTTGTCATGAACATATACCCAGTTGTCGGGAATGATGTTTCCGATGGTCTTTAACTTGGTCTTGTTCTTTAAAAGAAGTTTGGGAACTAGAACTCCCAGAGTGATATAGTCTCTGTACGGAAGGCCTGCTGCTATATCGGCATACTGCTTAGGTACATCATTCATGCCTGCAACAAGATCCTTTACGGGCATGCTCGAGATAATGTAGTCTCCTTCAAATATCTCTTCTTTTCCGTCATGCCTTACTTTTACGCCTGTAAGATGATCATTCTCATCCTTGATGACTCCCACTGCCTGATGATTACGAAGGATACGTCCTCCCATCTTCTCTATCTCTGATGCTGTAACATCCCACAGCTGTCCGGGACCGAGCTTGGGGTATTTAAACTCCTCAATAAGAGAGGTCTCAACCTTTCTGTTCTCCTTGCCCGGCAGCATCTTGCCAAACATATCCTTAATTATTGCAATGATAGACAGTCCCTTTACTCTCTGGCTGCCCCAGTCGGGTGCTATAACGCTGGGATGTCTGCCCCAGAGATTCTCTGTATATCTTTCAAAGAACATGCTGTAGAGCTTCTTACCGAATCTGTTTATGTAGAAGTCCTCCAAGCTGTTTTCTTTTCTCTTGTGTATCACACTTGCCAGGTAGCTGAATCCAACCTGCATGGTCGTGAACAGCCCCATGTTTGTAAGTGTTTCAAATTTGAGTGAGATAGGATAATCAAAAAATTTCCTGTTAAAGAATATCCTTGATACTCTTCTTCTGGTCAGCATTGTCCTGTCGTCATTCTCGGGGTCGGGACCGTTGTCTGCAAGCGGCACCTCTATCCCAAGTGTCTTGTAATCATATGCCGGTTTAGCCTGCATGGGGAGCATGTTATCCCACCATTCATTTACCTCGGGAACCTTTGAAAAGAATCTGTGACCACCCATATCCATCCTGTTGCCCTTGTAATCAACAGTCTTGGCTATTCCACCCATGTGCTCGCTCTCTTCAAAGACTGTAACATCTATGTCTTCTCCCTTTTTGAGCAATTCATATGCTGCCGTAAGTCCCGCGGGGCCGGCTCCGATTATCAATGCCTTTTTCATTCTAACCTCGTTAATATAGCGAATATAAAATCGTTAAATATTATACCATAACAGGACTGAGAGCATCAAGCATGCGCATACTTGCGTCTGGCTATGGTAAATATGCATATAAGATGAACCGCTGCTGTTATAAACCATGAGATGGGATATGATACGTACAGAAACTCAGGAGTGTGATTTATAGCAAATACCGTCATTATCCAGATAATCCTGAACACACATGCGCCAAGCAAAGAAACAGTCATTGGCATTATAGAAAATCCCATGCCCCTTAAGCTGCCGACCATGACATCCATCACACCGCATAAAAAATATGTCGGAAAGATTATCGCCATTCGTCTTAACCCGAATGCAATGACTGCAGGATCTGTTGAATATATGCCTAAAAGCTCGCTTCCAAAAGCAAATCCTATAAGTCCCATTCCAAGACCTGTGGCCGTTACACACAAAAGGCAGATCACAAGTACTCTCTGAACACGCTTCATGTTCTTTGCTCCCATGTTCTGGCCTGTAAAGCTTATGGCTGTCTGATGGAAAGAGTTCATAGAGTTATAAACAAATCCTTCAAGATTGCATGTTGCGGTATTGCCAGCTACAGCAATGGCTCCAAATGAGTTTACGCTTGACTGTATCAGCACGTTTGATATCGAGAATATAGCTCCCTGAAAGCCTGCCGGAAGACCAACCTTTGCGATCCTTGAAGTCTCTTTTTTGTCCAGGCACAGCTTTGAAAGGCTGAGTCGGCATGGTCCTTCGTTTTTTATAAGACATCTTATTATCAGAATAGCGCTCACAGCCTGCGAGATGTTTGTAGCCCATGCTACGCCTCTGACACCCATGCTGAATCTTATTACAAATATCAGATTGAGTATTACATTTATCACACCAGCCAGAGACAGATAATAAAGAGGTCTCTTTGTATCTCCCACCGCTCTTAGGATCGCTGCTCCGAAATTATATAAAAGCATTACCGGCATACCGCAGAAATATATCTTCATATAGCTTACAGAAAGGGGAAGTATATCTTTTGGTGTTCCCATTAGGATCAGCATCGGTTCTGAAAAGAGCTGACCTATAACAAGCAGTATGAATCCGCAGATGATGCTGAGTGATATAGCCGTATGCAGCGATCTTGAAAGCTCTTCAAATCTGCCCGCACCATAGTAATGAGCTATGGCAACATTTGCACCGACCGACAGACCCATAAATACATTTATCAAAAGATTTATAAGGGATGCCGTCGCACCTACTGCACCCAGAGCATTGCTTCCTGCATACCTTCCGACCACTACCATATCCGCAGTATTAAACAATAGCTGCAAGATTCCTGCAGCTATCAATGGTAATGTATATAAAACTATCTTTCCAAACAGCGGACCGTTTATCATATCTATCTCATAACGTCTCGCCATCTGTTCACCTTCTTTCAACTAACGGTAAACTATTTAAGAGAACCGACTATCAGATTGAATATCAGAACATATGTGTCGGCATCATAATGAAGACCATCGACCATCCTGTATCCGTTATTCACTAAAACTGAATGTGTATCGATCCATCTAACTCCTGAAAGCTGACCAACGATCGAAGCATTGAAGTTTTCAACTTCAGGTTCCGTTCTGTACGGATTCTCCGTTACAGGATTTACCGATACAAAGTATGTCTTTGCACCTCTTCCTGCCCATTCCGCTGCCTTTGCGTTTATGAGCTCGGCATATTTATTACAGTTTTCAGTGTCATTAACACCAAGACATATAACCACCTTGGTTCCCTTGCCCACGCATTCATCAGCCTGTCCTATGGCCTTGTCCACGAGCCACTGATATCCTTTGGAGTTCTCGCATATCCATGAACTGTTTCCGCCACCGACAGCTTCTCTCATCTGAACACATCTGGAATCTCCGATAAACAGTATTCCTGCAGGAGGCATTGCCGGTGCAGGGGCAGGTGCCTGCGCCTGCTGCTGTGTATTCTGTTCCTGCTGCGGCTGGGCCTGCTGTGCTGCCTGCTGCTGTTTTATAGCTTCCATGGCAGCTGCTTCCTGTTCAGCCCTAAGTGCTTCAAGATCTATCTGCTCTTCACCAAGATAGTTATTGCTTACAAAAGCTTTCTTATCTTTCAGATCAATAAGATACCAGCCGTCCTGTCCGTATCTTCCTATTACCTTTACCTCTGTATTGGTCTTGATATTCCCAACGCTTTCGTAATCGGTAGAAGGGCCAGTACGCATATTTACATTGGTCTGAGCATACAGTGTCTTTGATTCTTCAAAGTTAATGATCTTTGAACTGTCTATATCTGTTGAAAGACCGAACTCGTCAACTTCAGGTGTAGCTTCTGCAGCTTCAGTTGCCTTGGCTCCCGAATCTGTGACCTCTTTTACTTCTTCCTTAACAGGAGTTGGTTCAGGTGTCACAGCAGGTTCTGATGTCGGCTCAGCTGCCTCTTCTTCACTAACTTCTGCCTGCTGTTGAATAACTTCTTCAGTCTGTACATCAGTTGAGCCGCATCCGGCAAATAAAGCCAGAAAACATGATATGCATATGATAACCATCAAATATCTAACTAATCTTTTCACTTCTTCCACTAATCCTTCCGATCCACAATTCCATGCTGAAGCCTATCGCAACACTCACAAAAAGCACTATCAGTCCTGCGATGACCGCACCCTTAAGATAACTCCATTCATCCTTGTATGCAACAAATTTCCAGAATATCCTTGAATGAAGAAGATATATATATAATGAATATCTGCCCAGGGTGGGCAGAATTATACCCCCTGCCTTAAACTGTACACACAGGCCTAGAGTCATAACGGTAAACATCATGCTTGCCGTCATATGAGAGGCAAATGTTTCACTAAATACATGCCAGAATGCACAGATTATCATCAGCGCAAATCCCATAAATGCAAGATTTGTCTTTATTATAAACTCCCTTGCTTTTTCTCCAAATTTCTCTTCAAGCGTCGCTGCATAAATTCCTATCAGGAATGCTCCGTTTGAGAGTTCCCAGAAGGGAGAAAAGCCTTTTGCCCGTAACATATACGTGAATGCTATTACACCAACAGAAATAAGAACCTCTTTAACCTTTCCTATCCTGTAAAAGACCATGAACATTATATAGAAGGCAAAGAGCACGCACATAAACCAGTAGTCATAACCGATAATCAGATTTATTAAAGCTCTTGGACTGTCAATGCTCCTATCGATCAGAGCAAAGAAACAAACTATCAGTATATACGGCACATAGCTGTTTAAGAACCGTTTCAATACGAATCGCTTATCTATCCCATTTTTCTGATAAGACTTAACTAGTCCGTATCCGGAAAGCAGAAAGAATATATCCACACCGTAAACTCCCCATGTGGATATCCATTGCCTTAATGCCTCATTAAATGACTCCTCATACATCCCGCCTGCAAAATGCGAGGCGATGACCATGAGTATGGCTATTCCTCTGAATACTTTTGATGTCCTGTTATCTATCAAATCCCCTTATCTCCCTAGATCTTAAAATAATCCGCTATTGCATTAAACAGTATCCTGTTATCGTTTTCAAGACTTATCACACTTCCGGATGCAATAAATGTAAGAAATGCATATGTAACAGAGAGTATAATGCATATATAAGCGAGCCTTGAAATATGCTTATATTCAATGACGTTTCTTCCCTTATCCAGATAAACGAGCCACAGCACGGCTGATGCCAGGATAAATAACGGGGCAAAATCACACGTATATCTGTATAAGACTCCTGCACCGTTTGCATCAAATCCTGCCACGATCACTGCACAGATACAGAGGTATATGATAAGCTGTCTGATCGGCCTCTCTATCTTTTTTAATCCCGTTGCAAGCATTACCCAGAGTGATACCATAAACGCATTGGCCGTAAGAATTCCGCCATATGTGTACTCGCATAAGAATCTTCCCATGTAGTTGCCATCCACCTTTGATCCCTCAAGGAACGGAAATACCGTATTGACAGTCGGCGGCTGGAAAAGGAAGCAGTACAGGCTTCTTATCAGCCTGTCAAAATTAAATCCTCTGTGGTTCATGTCATTGGTAGTAAGCGAATAAGTTGCACCGAAATCAAATATATTTCCAAATCTTGCATAGTTGTACCAGCAGACCGGTATCGCTACGATTATATATGGTAAACAGAAACAGATCGTATCTATAATGCTCTTTTTGGTAAAGAGCTTTCTGTTTTTTATGCCATCTTCGAAAATAAACCATATCAGAGCTACACCCGAAAGAAGCAAAAGCTGGGGTCTGCATCCTGCAACGAGAGCCATACTCAGACTTCCAAAAAAGATGCAGATCTTTTTTATGACCGGATTCTTTGCATTAAGAGAATTAAGCCACAGTCCCTGACCCATAAACGAAAATGCGACAGCTCCCATAATTGGGATGTTGTATATATCTGATCTTGCCGTAAGGTATATGAAGTTAGCTGAAAGCAGCATCACAGCTGTCACAGCGATATACCAGACATACGGAATGCTCTTTACATACCTTTTCAAAAATCCGGTGATAGTCAAAAATACCCCTACAACGAGTAGCACATAAAAAGCATACATCGCCTTGTAGTTCGGCAGATCTGCCTTTTTGATAACTCTATACGGATAGTAAAGAAGCAACTCCGGAACTATTCCGAAATAAGAGTAGTAATGCCCGTTATAAAATGCGTAATCCATTGAATATGGAATATTCTCTGCCAAAAGAGTTATTGTATCATATGGATTCTCAACTTCAAGGAGTGCAGGATCCACATACTGCTCTGTCATTTCAACAGTGCCTTTTTCAAGATTTCTTGCCAGTTCCTGATACTGACTGTGGTGCGGCCATGGGCTGTCAAGGAGTATCTTATCCGCTCTGTTTATAAAACGTCCGAGCATAATAAAGCAGATCAGCACCAAAAGTGTCACTACCCACTGCCATATCTTTTTCTCATCTAAGAATATGTTATGAATCGGAGACTGGGTAAATACAAGATAACCCATCATAAGGATCATGAAAATAACAATCAGGCGTATGGGTTTGATATCAACCGGTATATACTCATTTATACTGATACTCCTGATATGTGCTATACAGCCTTCTTCGGCTCTTACCTTTACCTGAATTGTATGTACATCGCCAAAAGGATATATATTTGAAAATCCGCTGCGTCTGATACCGTTGCATACAGTATACTCGGGAGTGACATATTCATACTTGTCACCCTCATCTGTAAGGATAACGGATACATAACCTATCTCATAGTTTTCGACATCCATATCCACGTCTACATTGACTACAGGTCCGTTTACTGTAAATGTATCGGTGTAGTAGGTATACTCTTCGTCAGTTGAGACATTGCTTGCAAGAGTCTGTGTTTCGTATCCAATGCTCTTAAACGAAGAGAGGTTAAATACAAATATCTCCAGAATAAGAGATATCATCGCTATGACAATAAACGCGATTATTAATTTGTTTGAGATCAGCTTTTTAATCATAAATCAAACAATAAACGCCGAGTC
>JAEEUS010000076.1 GCA_016290615.1 Lachnospiraceae bacterium
GTACAGCGGTATTGTTAAAGAGGAAATTCAAGTCTTATCTTGTACCGACCATACTCATGACAATGGCGCTTTCAATGGGTGCCATAGTTGACAGTATAATAGTCTCCAGATTATTACCGACAGAAGCCTTTTCTGCAGTCGGACTGTCTCAACCGATAGTCTTGATATTCAATACGATATTCAATTTCTTCGGTGTGGGTGGTGCGACTCTTGCTGCGAACTATAAAGGTAAAAAGCAGGATGATAAGACCAATACTGTGTTCAGCAGTGTCATAGTGATACTTCTGTTTTTAAGTGCTGTATTCATGATATGCGGACTTGTATTCAGACGCCCCATAGCAGCTTTGCTGTGTACAGACAAAGCTACTGAACAGATGATCAAATATGTATGCGATTATTCTTTGTGGCTTTACATAGGAAGTCCGATAATCATCCTTGTTTCAGGGTGCATCTCCTTTTTAAGGATCGATGACATGCCCAAGCTTGGTTCAAGGATCATCATCACATCTAATGTAGTAAACCTTATATGTGATTATATCCTGGTAAAGTTTACAGGTTATATAGGCGGTGCTTCTATATCAACAGTACTGGGATATCTTGTGGGCGGTCTTTTATACATTCAGTATTTCAGATCACCAAAGCGTACGTTAAAGATCACCAAACCTGCATCTCATATCGTAAAATACGGTCTTAATGTAGCCGGTGCAGGAATAACAAGCGGTCTTAACACAGGCCTTATGTTCTTAAAGAATCTGTTCATTAACCAGATAATCATGGGAACGATAGGTGCATTGGGTGTAGCAGCATTCAATGTCTGTAACCAGACGATGACGCTTGCCGCTTTATTTGTGGGCGGTGTCGTTCAGACGATACTACCGATCATAGGTGTGCTTAACGGAGAAGAGGATAAGAACGGTATAAGGATGACAATGAAAACAGCCTTCAAGTTCGCATTCAGTGCCGCTATCATTTTGTGCATAGTGCTTGAGATCGGAGCCGGAGTACTGGCAACGATATTTGCGCTTGAGGGAGAAGCATGGGAGATATGCAGATACGCTATAAGATGCTATTGCCTGATCCTGCCGTTTTACGCATTCGACTTTATCATGATCAATTATTATCAGACCATACAGAGGAAACTCCTTGCAGCGATCCTTTCGATTCTTCAGGGTCTGGTGCTCGTGGTTTCATCCGTATTTGTTCTGTCTAAGATCGGTGATGGTTCAAATCTGTGGTTTGGCTTTATCATATCCGAGGCTGTTACTTTTGCAGCTGTATGGATCTTATCAAAGATATATGCGAACAAACATGATCTTAGCGGATTGCTCCTAGAGAGAAAATGTGACTGCACAAGAAACATCGAGATGACTCTTTCAAATAATCTTCAGGATGCTGAAAACGTATCTCAGAGGATCCAGGATTTCTGTCTTGAGAATGAAGTGGACAGTGCCAGAGCTCTTCAGGTTGGCATATGTGCAGAGGAACTGATAACAAACGTAATAAACTACGGATACAACAAAGATGTGCTTCAGTACATTGATGTGAATGTCCGCATAATAGAAAATGAAGTTATCCTAAGGGTACGTGATGATGGAATAACTTTCAATCCGGTAGAGTATCACACAGAGGAAATGTCATTTTCAGGTATAGAGACAGTAAAGAAACTCGCAAAGAGTTTAAATTACTCGAGGGTTTTGGGCTTTAATTCTTCAATAATAAAAGTTTAGTGAAAGGAATAAGATTATGCTGGTGCAAGTATTAAACAAAAATGTCAAAGTAAATGAAAAAACCATCACATTTGCTCTTTCATGGAAGGGCTCATGGAAAAACGATATCAACTGCGACGCAGTATATGTTTTTGTTAAATACAAAAAACAGGGTGAATACGGATATCATTCGGCTAAGATAGAGTCTGCATCAAAGAATGATTTTGACTATTCTGATCTTACTCCGGATTGTGTATCTATAAGCGGAGCCTCATCTGCGGTTGGCGCTTTTGTTCCGACTGAACGTTTGGGAATGTTCATTTATCCGCTTAATGAGCAGAATAAATGCGATATGAGCATAGAAAAGATAAAAGTAGGTGTGGATATACCTTCAGATGCTGAAGATGTTCAGATCTTTGCACTTGAGATGGTCTATGTTCCTGAAGATAAGCATTATGTCGGAGATCCCGGTAACGGTATAAGCAAGGGCGGTACCTTGAAGAACTGTCTTTACACATATCCTGATAAGGGTGCGTACCTTATTGAATCTGAGGACGAGATCAGTTTTGCACCCGAAGACGGACATCTGTACTGTGATCTTGATACTCCAAACGGCCGTCAGGAAGATGACAGATTTGTCATACCTGCTGAGTTCCCCAAAGGCTATAAGGCTATGTGGTATATGAAGTATTCACTGACTGAGGGACAGTTTGTACAGTTTTTAAACTGCCTTACACGTGAACAGCAACAGAGCCATTGCATGGCTGATCTTTCAACAGAAGATATCCCGAATTATTATGCGGTCACCGATACGATAGAACCAAGAGACAGATGTGAGGTTTATTGCAGCAGATTCGGAAATACGCTTCCTTTGCCTGTTAAGTTTTATTCGGCAGCACCTAATCGTGCAATGAATGCGATATCGTTTGCAGATACGAGTGCTTTTGCGTGCTTTGCGGGATTAAGACCGATGACAGAACTCGAATATGAAAAAGCCTGCAGAGGACCCTTACCTGCAGTCAAGGAAGAGTTTGCATGGGGCAGTACCAAGATAGGAAGAGTTTTCCATTTTGATGGTGTGGACGGAAGCGGCTATGAGAAACCGGTCGCACAAAAGCCAGGTGAGATAACAAACTGCAACTACGGAACAGATATCGCTCCGTTTGAGAAGGCGTTTAAGACAGTACCTGATAACCCGGGATGGATCGGACCTGTGACAGTCGGATTGTTTGAAAACTCTGATCCTAACCCTGATCTTAATGAAAGAGAAAGAACGGGTGCATCATATTACGGCATTATGGAACTTTGCGGTAACGTCTGGGAGAATATCGTCACACTCGGAAGAGAAGACGGAAGAAAATATGTTCCGAAACACGGAAGCGGTGAACTGACAAAGGACGGTTATCACAACATGGATTGCTGGCCGGATCCCAAGACAGCGGCCGGAGCAGGTGTGCGAGGTGGTGTATTTGTCAGTCCCAATCCTACATATCTGCATATGGCACTGCGTGTGTTTGGTTCACATACCAAGAATGACAAGAGATATCACGGCGGTATAAGAGTGGGATATTAAGGAGAATTCATATGATAACATCAACAGCCAGAGATTATATAAGAGAAGATTGTTTGGATGAGTATTACAAGCTGATATTTGAGCTTATAGACTGTACAAGGGAAGAGACCGGAAATATCTCATACACACTCTATGCTGACTCTGAAAACAGAGGCGAACATGTCCTGATAGAGGAGTGGGAAGATAAAGAGAGCCTTGAAGCTCATTTTAAGACTCCGCATTTCACGACTATAGTTCCGAAGATACAGAAACTGCAGAGCAAACCTTCAGTTGTAAATGTATACAAAAAGGTAAAATAACCGGAATAAAAACACATATCTGAGGCCGTCTCATAAGGGACGGCTTTTCAGAGTAAAGAGAGGGTAGGACTAATGGCAAAAAAGAACGGATCAGATAAGAACATCAACAGGACCATCATTCAGTATTTTGAGTGGTATGTGGAAGGTAATCACGTACTCTGGAACAAGTGCAGGGCACAGGCTCCCAGGCTTGCCGAATTCGGTATCACCGACGTATGGCTTCCGCCTGCATACAAGGCAGGATTCATAGAGGATAATGTCGGCTATGCCGTATATGATATGTATGATCTTGGCGAGTTTGAACAGAAGGGACTGTTAAAGACAAAATACGGCAGCAAGCAGGAATATCTTGACTGCATAAAGGCTTTCCATGATGCCGATATCAGAGTTCTTGCAGATGTTGTCTTAAATCACAGGGTAGGTGCCGATGAATTTGAGGATGTCTCAGCCGTAAAGGTGGATCCTCATAACAGATACAATAACTGGTCTGATCCCTATACCATCTCGGCAGCCACAGTTTTCAATTTCCCGGGAAGAAACGGAAAGTATTCTAAGTTTACATGGAATCATACTCATTTCACAGGTGTGGACTGGGATAACAATGAGAGACAGACTGGAAACATCTACCGTTTTGCCGACAAGAACTGGGCAGGTGATGTGAGCAATGAGATGGGCAACTTTGATTATCTTATGGGTGCCGATGTGGATGTTTATAATCCGGAAGTTAAAAAGGAACTCGAAAGCTGGGGCAAGTGGTATCTAGATCTTACAGGTGTCGACGGATTCAGGATGGATGCGGTAAAGCATATCGGTGCTTCATTCATGAAAGAATATATAGCAAAGATCCGTGATTACAAGAAAGACAGGGACTTCCCTGTAATAGGAGAATACTGGCACGGTGACATCAATGTTCTTGAAAACTATTTAAACCAGATAGAAGGATGCATGAGCATATTTGATGTACCGCTTCATTTCAATATACGTCAGATGTCCTATGCGGACGGCAATTACAACATGGCGGATATCTTTAACAATACTCTGATCCAGAGACGTCCGCAAAATGCCATAACATTCATTGACAATCATGATTCACAGCCGGGTCAGTCACTCGAATCATTTGTAAACACATGGATGAAACAGGTGGCTTATGCCCTTATCCTTCTTCATAAGGATGGCATACCTTGCGTATTCTACGGAGATCTTTACGGTATCCCCAATACCCGTAACATACCGATACCGAGACTTCGTACCCTGATAAGAGTACGTCATGACTTTGCTTACGGCGAGCAGCACGACTACATCGATCACTATGATGTCATAGGCTGGACAAGAGAAGGCGATGACGATCATCCCGATTCAGGTATCGCAGTGCTTCTTTCGGATAAGAGAGACGGCATGAAGAGAATGTATATCGGCAAGAAGTTTGCCGGCAAGTGCTTCAGAGACTGTATGCGTAAGATCCGTGAGGTAGTCACCATCGATGATGAAGGATACGGTGATTTTACTGTTCAGGGATTCTCATCGGCTGTATGGGTTACAGAACCCGCATATGAATATCTTGTAATAAACGAGGACTGATACCTTTATGTCCGATAATGATAAATTCGTCAAACAAATACTGAGAAAATATCTGTTTCCGACCATACTGACGATACTTAGCACGACGTTTATCAGCTTTATAAACAGTATCATGGCAGGACGGATGCTTGAAAAGTATGCACTCAGTGCGATCAACATCGTAAGCTGCTTTACTTTTTTGTTTTCGATGATAGGATGTCTGATAAGCATCGGTTCCTCAACCTGTGCTTCGATAGCTATCGGTAAGGACGATAATGTAAAGGCAGATAAATATGTGACCTATGCACTGCTTGCATCTATAATCCTTCCCGTGATAATCTCGATCCCGTGCGCATACTTCTTTAAGGAGTTTATGTATCTGATGGGAGCGGACAAATCACTGTATGCGTTCAGTGCCGATTATGCAAGGATAATGATACTGTTTGGCTTTCTGACTACACTGATGTATTTTCCGTTCAATTTCCTAAGACTCGACGGCAGGGCAAATCAGGCATTATACGTCTTTGGCATCATGGCCGTTGTGGATATCATTTTAGTCAGGGTCTTTATCGGGTTTGACATGGGTCTTTATGGCTTTGGACTGGCTGTTGTCATCTCAACTGCCATAGCAGACATTATAGGGCTTATGATCCTGTTTGTTCCAAAAGAAAGCAATATCAGGCTGGGAAGAGTAGCACTAAACGAGATCACTAAGATGACAGCCGAGGTATTCGCAAGAGGAAGTGCCGCAGGACTCAATAACCTCTGCAACATGCTAAGGACAATGATACTTAATGCATGGGTACTCAGGTTTCTCGGTACAGACGGGGCAAGTGAATTTGCCGTTGCCTGCGCGATAATAAATCTGACCGCCGCGAGTGTATCGGGAAGCGGACAGACTATATCACCTCTCGTGGGCATATTCCACGGAGAAAAAGACGATACGAGCATGAAGATGCTCATGAAGAATGCTGTAGGATATGCGGTGTTCATACACATAGTGATGGCAGGTATAGGAGTACCGTGCGCAAGACTCATAGCCAGACTGTTTGGAATGGCAGGTGAACCTCTTTTGAGCGGAACGGCAAATGCGATCATATGGGTTTTGATAAGTCTGCTGCCGGCATCGTTTATCAATGTGTATATATACTACTATGCTGCAATGAAGAGAACTTTCATCTCATGCACGCTTACGTTTTGCAGGGCATTCGGATTTGTCATCCTGTTTGCCTTTGTGATATTAAAAACAGGTCAGGCAAATCTTGTGTTTTCATCATTCCTTGCAGCGGAACTGATGTCCATACCTGTTATGTTTCTGTTTGCACTGATCATCCACAAAAAGGAACCTTCCCTTAAGGGACTGCTCATGATGGATGATTCAGATGATGAGAATTATATATCATTCTCGGTACAGAATACGGTTGAGGGTGCTGTTAAAGCCTCACAGCGTATGGAAGAGTTCTTCAGTGAGAAGGATGTATCATCAAAATACACGATGACTCTTCCCATGGCTTTGGAGGAACTGCTCCTTGTTGTAAATGAGCATTGTTTAAAGGATATGCCTGATCAGTCCATAGATGTTCGCATATTTATAGACAATGATGACATACTCTTAAGGATAAGATGCGGCGGTAAGGTATTCGATCCTGTCGCATGGTACCGAAAAAGAAGTGCCACGATGAGTGTTGAAGAGATGCTCATGGACGATTCACTCGGAATGAAGATGATCGATACGAAAGCCAAGGACATCATTTTCCAGAACACCTTCGGGGTTAATAACCTCGTAGTTATAATCTAAGATGATGAACGGCAAAAATATAAAGGAATGAAGAAGATGTTATGAACATTAACCATGAGTTCAAACCGTTTGAGATAGAACTTAAAAACAAAGAGAACGAGTCACTTGTTTTTACTTTAAGAAGGTTTGAAAAAGGAGATGAAAAGGGAGTCATCGACTGTATAAGAGAAGAATACGGTGATACGTATTTTAAACGTGACTTTTATGATCCTGACTGGCTTAGAGAAAATGCAGTGGGAGATCATTTTGTATTCTTTCTGGCACAGGCAAACGGAATGATAGCAGGAATGACGATACTCACACTCTTTTTGGATGATGAGGATTATATTGAGCCGGCTTCCCAGATAATAAGAAAGCAGTTCAGGGGATACAAACTGTCTGATGCACTTGTACAGTATGCATTGCCAAACGGCGAAAGGATGCTGCCTGCAAGCTTGTTTGTTCATGCGGTGACCTTTCATGATTCGACACAGACTCTTTGTGAGGCATACGGAATGGTGCCTGTGGGATTCAGACTCGGAAGCTTCTTATCAGAAAAGATGCATAACAGTTATGATACCAAAAAGTGCGAGAAGTATTCTGAAGGCATCATGATAAAGCCTGTAGCAAAGAAAGATGTAGGTACTGTATATGTCCCTGATGAGATAAGAGATTATACGGATAAGATATACAAGAGACTCAAAGTCGAATATAATATTGCTGACAGCAGTCTGTATAAAGACAAAGAGTACCGCAGTGAGACATCATCGTATGATACAAAGACAGACAGCGTACAAAAGATGGTGAGCATAAAGGTTAAAGAAGCAGGAAAAGATCTGGCTGATAAGATGAGAGAGCTCATAAACTCATTTGATGATCGGCACGGATGGGTGATACAGATCTTACTTGATATCGATTCACCCAAGATCTATCGCATATACGATGACCTTAAGGATACAGGATTTTTCTTTACAGGCTTAAAACCCGTATGCGGTGCGAAAGAAAAGATGTATATGCAGTGGATAGGAGATATCTCACTCAACATGGATGAGTATGTCCTTACTGAAAGCTTTGATGAGATAAGGCATGATATAGAAAAGTATATTTACAGGAGATGACCGGAGAGTTCATGGAAAACAATGTAATCAAAAAGAGCATGAGGAAAAAAATATCGCTTGCTATGATCATGATAGCACTGACGACACTGCTGATCGTGAGCATAACATACAGCTTTGTCATATTCGGGATCAGAAAGAATATGATAGAGTCCAGCGGCAGCATGGGAGATATGACAGAATCACTGTCATCGGAATCCATGAAGAACCAGATCAGTGAGCATCTGTTAAACATGTCTGAAGGAAAAGCAGATCTTGCCGATAGCATATTCCTCGAATTTGAAAAGAATGTCCAGCTTCTGGCAAATAATGCACAGAAAGTATATGACGAAGCGGATAAGTATCCTGAAAGAGATATACCTCTTCCCGATGCTGCCAATGACGGAAAGCTTTCAATGCAGCTTTTGTTTTCAGAAAAGACTGATACAGAAAACGAGAAGATCATTCACGAGGTGGGATTACTCGGAAATCTTCAGGATATACTTGTTTCAGTAAATGAAAACAATGATAACATGGTTAGTGATTACATCGCCAGTGAGACCGGTATCATGCTCCAGGCGGATTATATCGCGGCTAAAAAGTTTGATGAAAACGGAAACATCATGCCCTATGAGGCTGCAACACGTCCGTGGTATATAGGAGCAAAAGAGACAGGACAGCCCTTCTATACAAACGTATCCAAAGATGCACATACATCAAGGACAGGTATCATGTGCGGTGTACCCATAGTTTCAAACGGAAAGCTCATGGGTGTTGCCGGTGCGGGCATGTATCTTGATAACGTTGAGGATCTTGTAAGAAGCATCGAACTTGGTGAGACAGGAGATGCCTGTATATTAAACGCTGACGGAAAAGTCGTATTCTCAACAAGAAAACAGGGTTCGCTTGTGGCTGAGGTTGAAGGAGATGATATTAGAAACAGCGGAAATCCTTCTTTGGCTCTAATGGCCGGAAAAGCAGTCAGTGGCGAAAAAGGTGTCGATCTTTTGGAACTTGACGGGGAATCCTACTACGCAGCATATGCTCCTATGGAGACCATCAACTGGACATTTGTTATCATTCTTTCAAAAGAAGAAGTTGATGCGCCCACAAAGAAGCTTATAGATAACATTAATCAGCTTACTGATGAAGCTATAGTCAGGACAGACACAAGTATCAGAAATGTTTATCTTATACTTGTGGCAGTCATCATCATAACAGGTCTGCTGGTCGCATTTGTAGCGATCAGACTATCAAACCTTATAGTAAATCCCATCAAGAGACTTACTGAAAGCGTAAGAGCGATCAAGGGGGATAATCTTGACTTTGAGTGTGCGGAGAATACAGGTGATGAGACAGAAGTCCTTGCTCTTTCTTTCAAATCACTGACAGAG